>CANKCT010000064.1 GCA_947480465.1 Actinomycetota bacterium | reverse complement strand
GGGGCAAGCTAGTCCAGTCGATTGCCGATATATCTTTAGTTTCATAGTAGCGGTGGGCAAGAGCTACTCTGGGAGTAACATTTAGCACATACTGCCGAGAAGCTACCTTCTCATTAAGGATTGTTAATATTGGTCGCCGGTCCCAAACCATTTTGTACAGGATGTTTTTATCAAAATCATTTGAAGGCCTCAAAATAACCCGGTAATACGCAGTTACAGCATTTCTTAGAAGAATCTGAATAGGCTTAAAAAGCTGCAAGTTTAGATACCTCGAATTAAATTTTTTATCCAATATGGAACACGAGATCGCACTAATTTCAAAGTTTTTTCAAGCAACAAACCTAAAGGAACCAAAATTTTGGCTGGGCTTAAGCCCCCCTTGCGAGATTTAATAATTGTGAGATCTTTTCGATCTGCACTAGCGCCAATACTGGCTGCAAAATAACTAATCCAAAGCTTTGTATATTCGGATTTACGTGGATAGTTCCAAGGTTTTTCCATCCCAGCAAACTGCACAATTGCAATGTCATCTAAAAGAATGGATATTTTAGGTTTTGCCAAGTTACTTGAAAATTGATTGTACTTTCGCGGTAAGAGCGTGACATTTCTTGAGAAGAGATAATTGAGAATATCTTGATCCATAAATCTGCTTCGAAGCGCACTCGACAGGTCATAATCTTCCAAAACCTCGTGTGCTTTCTTGGAAATGCCCAAAGCACGAAATGAATTAAGTGAAAGCAACATGACGCCTGAGTTGAAATAGACCTCAGGCAGTTCCTCTAAGGGGAAATAGGCACGATTTGTAGAGAGTTCTTCTACTGCCGCCACGGGAGTAGAGATAGGAGTATTTAGAAGCGTTGAGAGAGATTTACAAATAACTGTATCTATATCTAAATATAGAACGAGGTCTTCATCGGGCAAAAGTTCGCCTAAAAAGAGCTTCATTAAAGAGATTGCGGGAACTCTGTTAGATGATGACTTATATTGCGGGGAGAACTTCATTACATCAATCGTGATTACTGATAAATCCAGATTCAAGTTATTGGCGATTACTACAGCACGGGCAAGTAAGGGATTATCCGATTCACAATTCGTAATCAAATAAACTTTTATACCCACATCGCCAAACGCCTTGATCTGCTGCAAATTTGCAGGGAAATATCGTAAAGTTTCTTCGTCGGAAATTAATGCAATGGCAGCCAAGAATTGTCTCGGTTAAGTACTAGGCAGACTCTTGTTGTTTGATAGCTGCACGACCTAGGAACCAATGACCAATAAATCCAATGGTCAATGCGGCTGCGACTCCAAGGTTTGAATAAGCCCATGCGCCTTCTTTTCCACCTAAACCGATTGGCCCAAGCAGATATCCCTGCCAAGATAGCCACGAAGCGAATCCATTTGTTACTAGGCCCCAACCTACAAAGGATGCAACAACTTGGATAGTCACTGACATCCAATTAACTGAGGAGTATCTTCCCTGTGAATTAAAGAGATCTCTTTCATCGTAGCCACGCTTGCGCAAGAACAAATCTGCGATGAAAATGCCCGCCCAAGCAGCGATTGGAACTCCAAGCGTGATTAGAAAACCTTGGAATGGGTAGAAGAAGTTCTCGGCAAACCACACCATATAGATAGTTCCAAGAATCATGATCACACCATCAATGCCTACGGCGACTGCACGAGGGATTTTGAATCCGAGCGAAATGAGGGCAAGGCCAGATGAGTAAATATCTAAAACAGTTCCACCGACAAGACCCAATATTGCAACCATTGCGAAGAGAAGTAAGTACCAAGTAGGAAGAATTGTTGTAAGCGCTCCAATAGGATCACCAGAAATTGCTTCATTAAGTTTTTCGTCACTACCAGCTAAAAGTGCACCGTAGATAACGAGAATGATAGGTGCAATTGATGCTCCAAGAACCGTCCAACCAACCACGCTACGACTTGAAACTGACCGCGGAAGATATCGCGAATAATCTGCACCAGAATTCACCCAACCTAATCCAAATCCTGTCATTCCAAAAATCATGACTCCAATAAATGCTTGAATATTTCCAGCCGGAAGAGCAGATACAGCGCTCCACTTGATTTCATTGAAGGAGAGCAGCATGTATCCAATTGTTAGTATGGCGGTTGCGATTGTAATGATTTTTTGTACTTTCATAATTACATTGAAGCCAAGAACTCCCGCACCTAGAGTCAGAAGTACAACAATCAGAAAGCCAACCAGCTTTGCACTAGTGCCCTGAATTCCGCCGATTCTTTCAAACACTGTCGCAGTAGCGAGTGTTGCTAGTGAGCAAAGAACGGTTTCCCATCCCACAAGTGCGATATAAGAAAGTGTGCCAGGCAGTTTGTTCCCATTGATACCAAATGCTGCACGAGAAAGTGTCATCGTTGGTGCAGAGCCATGCTTACCCGCTAATGAAACAAGGCCAACAAGTAAGAATGAGAATGCTGTACCTAAAATCGCGGCAAGTGATGCTTGCCAAAATGAGACTCCAAAACCTAAAAACCAAGACCCATAACTAACTCCAAGAACTGAAATATTTGAGGCACACCAAGGCCAAAATAAACTCTTGGGATCTCCAGTTCGCTCACTCTCAGCGATGACATTGATGGCATTCGTTTCAATATTAAGTCCGCTAAGTTTTTGAGCCTCTGAATTCACTTCGAGTACCTCCCATTTATAAAGATGCATTTATAATGCGACTTCTTCTGAACTAAATTGTCATGTTTGCTGGGTAAGAATATCTCAAAGCCAGTTGTAATTGGTCTCTTTAAGGCCGTGGATTGTGTAAGAATTAACTATGACTCAGAAGCGCGTCTTATCGGGAATCCAGCCCACCAGTGACTCATTTCACCTAGGCAATTACTTAGGTGCAGTTAAGCAATGGGTAGAGCTTCAAGAGGGTCATGATGCCTTTTACTGCATCGTTGATTTACATGCCTTAACGGGAGAAATTGAACCAGCACTTTTGCGAAAGCGGACTTTAGCCTCGGCTGCTCAGTTAATCGCGTTGGGAATCTCTCCAGAAAAATCTACACTTTTTGTCCAGTCACAAGTTCCGCAACATAATCAATTAGGTTGGTTGATGGAATGCATCGCAGGCTTTGGCGAGGCCAGTCGCATGACTCAGTTCAAAGATAAATCTTTAAAGACTGGTGCAGATTCTGCGCGCGTTGGTTTGTTTACTTATCCAATGCTTCAGGCTGCGGACATACTTTTGTATCAGGCGCACTTAGTTCCCGTGGGAGAAGATCAGCGTCAGCACATCGAGCTCACTCGTGATCTTGCAGGTAGATTTAACTCTCGCTTTGGAGAAACCTTTAGAGTCCCAGATAACTTCATTTTAAAAGCTGCTGCGAAGATTCAAGATTTACAAGATCCTTCGGCCAAGATGAGTAAGTCAGCGACTTCTGCTGCTGGTGTTTTAGAAATTATGGATACCCCAGAGGCAAATGCAAAGAAGATTAAGAGCGCAACAACTGATGCCGGGCGAGAGATTAAGTTTGATGAAAAAGAAAAACCTGGTATCAGTAATCTTTTAGCTATTCACTCTGCACTTTCAGGAAACTCTATAGAAAAGTTAGAGGATGAGTTTGATGGTAAAGGCTATGGAGATTTTAAGTCGGCCGTAGCCGAAGTCGTAGTTGAATATTTACGACCAATTCGAACCGCTGCGCTCGAATTACTGGATGATGAAAAAAACTTGATAGACCTTTTACATATGGGGGGAGCTAAAGCTCGAGAGGTTGCCTCCGAAACCCTTAATCTGGCCTATCAAAACTTAGGGGTTGTACGGTAGTTCCCATCCTCAAAACTATGAACCAGCAGTTGAGAGTTTGCAGAATTGTTACATCGCTGTGAGGTAAAACCCCATTAATTGTTGAGTTTCTTCAGGTGTAACTACTAGGCTGACACTACACATCAACCTTTTGCTTGAGTCTTTGAGGCTTAACAAAAGATCCCTTGGAGGAAAATTGAAGAATACATTTCGCGTAGTAGCTGCCCTTGCAGCCGCAACACTCATAGTGGGAGTTACCACTGTGCCTGCAGCAACAGCTGCAGTTAAAACAAAGGCTTGTTTAGCTCTTGATACTGGTGGCGTAGACGATAAGTCATTTAACGCTGCGTCATGGGCTGGAGCTGTAAAGGTTAAGAGTTCTTCTGTCTCTGTTGAGTACTTACCTGCAGCATCAAGTGCTGACTTTGCTGGAAACATCAAGAAGTTTGTAGACAACAAGTGCACAATTATTATTGGTGTTGGTTTTGCGATTAGTGGTGCAATCATTGCATCAGCAAAGGCCAACCCAGGAATTAGTTATGCAGTTGTAGATGATGCCGCATTCGATTGCAACGCTGACTATTCAGTATGTAATCCAGTTGCAAACGTCAAGGGTCTAACTTTCGCAACACAGGAAGCTGCATTCTTGGCTGGTTATGTTGCAGCTGGATATTCAAAGACTGGAATCGTTGCAACTTACGGTGGAGCTCCATACCCAACCGTTACTTGCTTCATGAGCGGTTACAAGCAAGGTGTTGACCACTTCAACACTGTAAAGAAGAAGTCAGTAAAGGTACTCGGTTGGGACGGAAAGAACGGTGAATTCATCGGAGACTTCGGTAACACAACTAAGGCTCTTGCAACTTCAAAGGCATTCGAGCAAGCAGGCGCAGATGTAATCATGCCTGTAGCTGGTGGCCTTGCTGCACAGACAGCTCAGAACTCAATGACAAGCAAGAAGTCAGTGACAATCTGGGTTGATACTGATGGTTTCGTTTCAGCTAACCAGTACAAGTCAGTCCTTCTAACATCAGTTATGAAGGGTCTCGGAGAGGCTGTGGGATCAGTAATCACAGACGTCGCAAAGGGTAAATTCACCAATGCTGCGTATGTTGGAACACTTGCTAATAAGGGAACAAGAATAGCTACATATCATGATCTAGCTAAGAAGGTTCCTTCAAAGATCCAGAACGAAGTACGCGCAATTGCTGCTGACATCGTTTCAGGAAAGATTAAGGTTAAGCCATAATCTAGTTCGCTTGATAAAGGGCGAGTGCGTCTTCGGACGCCTCGCCCTTTATCTTTGAAAGATTCTCTACAGAGAGGTAGATTGAAGCCATGTCCCTCGAACTACGCGCAATTACTAAGCGTTTTGGAGGACTAGTCGCAAATGATGCGATTGACTTTGCGGTCGCAGATGGTGAGATTCACGCAATTCTCGGCGAAAACGGCGCAGGCAAATCGACTTTAATGAACATTGTTTATGGTCTGCTCCAACAAGATTCAGGAACAATCAGCGTTGATGGAAAAGAACTCACTATTAATAGCCCACTCGATTCTTTAGCTGCCGGAATCGGTATGGTTCACCAGCATTTTATGTTAATCCCAGTTTTCACAGTTGCAGAAAATATAGTGCTGGGTCATGAGAAAACTGGTTTCTTTGGAAAGCTAGATCTTGCGACCGCGCGTGAAGAGATCTTACGAATTTCTCAAGAGTTTAATTTTGATGTTAACCCAGATGCAATAGTTGAGGAATTACCAGTTGGAATTCAGCAACGTGTTGAAATCATTAGGGCCCTAATCTACGACGCAAAAGTTTTGATTTTAGATGAGCCAACTG
>CANKCT010000063.1 GCA_947480465.1 Actinomycetota bacterium | reverse complement strand
GTTGCGGTTGCACGCGTGATGGAACTTGTAAATGCAACGCGAAAAGCAATTGACTCAGGATGTGGGCCTGCAGATCCTGCGGTGCGCGAAGCAGTAGAAGCAATTGCAATTATGTTGTCTTTAGTTGCACCGTTTACCGCTGAAGAAATGTGGGAGCGCCTAGGTCACCAACCGTCTGTAGCACTTGCTGGGTGGCCAGTGATAGATGAAAAACTCTTAGTTGCCGATGCCATTACGGCAGTCGTACAGATAAATGGCAAAATCAAAGACCGACTTGACGTGCCCCCAACCATAAGTGACGCAGATTTAGAAACTGCCGCCTTAGCTTTACCGACTATTGTTGATGCACTTAATGGAGCCACAGTAGTTAAAATCATTACACGCGCACCAAAGATTGTTAATATCGTTATCTCATAGAAATCTTTGAGTTCCACATGGTGAGAGGTGCGACGTGAAGAGTATTTTAGATGCGATTGGTAATACTCCACTCATTAATATTGAAGGCATTTGGGTAAAGATGGAGTTCATGAACCCATCGGGATCAATTAAGGCACGCATCGCAAAATATATTATTGAACGTGCTGAAGCTGAAGGTTTAATAAAACCTGGTGACACCATTGTCGAAGCAAGTAGTGGAAACACTGGAAATGCCATGAGCATGGTTGCCGCAGTTAAAGGCTACAAAATGCTTGTGATCATGCCAGATGGAATGAGCCCAGAACGTACAGCGATCTCAGAGGCATTTGGTGCTGAAGTTCACACGATGGGTGATTTCCATGTCAATGATGCTTTAGCTGAAGCGTATCGCCGTGGTGCGATGCCAGGTTTTTTTGCACCTCAACAATTTGATAACGAGTGGAATGTTCAAGAAAATCGTGAGTGGCTTGGTCAAGAAATTTTAGATCAGATGCCAGTTTTGCCAGATTTAGTTATTGGTGGCGTAGGTACCGGGGGAACAATCATTGGTGTTGGGCAGGCATTTAAAGCGGCGAATCCAGCGTGCAAAGTAATCGCCCTTGAACCATCCGAGTCCTGCACAATTTTGTGTGGTGAGGTCTCTAAACATTTAATTGAGGGAATCGCCGACGGCTTTATTCCTGGAATAGTTTCGCGTCATCACGATGAGCTTGATGGTGTCATTGATGTCGGCTCAGAAGAGTCGATTCTTGAGATGCGACGCCTGGCACGAGAACATGGCTTGTTTGTTGGACCGTCATCCGGGGCCCACTTGATTGCTGCCAAGCGCTTGAAGGAGCAGTATGGCGTTGAAAATGTCGTCACATTTTTTTGTGACGAGGGTGAAAAATATATAAACGATTATTGGTTGAAAAAGTAATTATCCACACCAAAGCGTAAAAGCTGTTTCACATGCTATTTCTCCAAGAATCATTGGGGCATGAGTTACTTTACGCAGGCCTTTGAAAGTATTAGCAATTGGTGGTTTGAACTCCACTATTCACAGATACAAAAGCGTGCACTTTTAGTCATCAGTGCCGTCATCGTTTCTCTTTCTATCCTTCTGGTCGTTCGAGGTAACAGTCATGAAGTTCTAGAACCGCCTATTATCGCGGTCCAAATTGCGGTGCCAGAAATCTTTATCGATGTTACTGGCGCAGTGAACAAACCAGGGGTGTACACACTTCCTGCTAACTCTCGAGTTATCGATGCCATTAAGGCGGCGGGTGATTCTGCACCGGGTGCTGACTTATCTACTATCAACTTAGCTAGAACTTTATCGGATGGCGAACAAGTATTTGTTGATGCAACATTATTAAGTCCTTCAGGGCAAAGAATCACTAAGAGCGTTCGAAGTGGCCCCATCAATATCAACCGTGCAACAGCTTCTCAGTTGGACTCACTTGATGGAATTGGCCCAGTCATAGCCAAACGAATTATTGAATTTCGGAAAGTGAACGGCCCATTTCTAACAATTGAAGATCTTCAAAATGTAAGTGGAATTGGTGTTGCAAAATTCGCACAGATAAAAAGCAAAGTTCGGGTTTAGCTGACTACCGAGCCGTTGCTATTGGAGGAGCAATTTGGCTCGGAGCATTGTTGCAAAGCGCAAGTGCGCCTTGGCTAATTAGTATTGCCACACTTTTAATAGCTTTGCTATCAGTTGCTAGTCGCAAATTCCGATTCACAGTAATCATCACCGCACTTGTACTGGGATCAACTGTGATGTCATTACGGCAGGCCTCACTTCAAAATTCAGCAATCAGTAAAGTGTTTGGTCAATCCGTACAAATAACCGCCCAGGTTATAACTGATCCAAGTCAAACAATTACTGGAAACTTCAGTTTTATTGCACGGGCAATATATTTAAAGAGTGAAGTTGGATCATTTTCTATGCGGATTCCAATTCGTGTAATTACTCCGCGAAATCAAGTGTTAGGGCTTTTGCCAGGTCAAAGCTTTAGTGCTGATGCCCGAATTCTTCAAAGTAAAGAGGCCCGCGTAGGAGCACTTGTGCTCATTGATGAAGAAGTAGAGGTATTAACTCCGCCATCGCGTTGGGCAAAAGCATTAGGCGCAATTCGATCTGGACTTCGTGAAATTTCGGGTGAAGGTGATGCCGGAGCACTTATTCCAGGAATGGTTTTAGGCGATACATCTAAACAGAGTATTGAATTTAAAACGGCCATGAAGCGTTCTGGTTTAACGCACCTAACTGCGGTTAGTGGTGCAAACTTTGCAATAGTTTCTAGTTTTGTCTTATGGGGGATGCAGTTTCTATTTAGACGCATGAGCTTGCGTCTTAGTGCTACTGCAGTAGCACTCGTCTGTTTTATCGCGCTCGTGCGTCCGTCGCCCTCAGTTCTTCGTGCTGCAGCAATGGCTGCTGTATTACTGATTGCACAAGGCACCCACCGAGGGCGTGACTCACTTCCAGCGCTTGGTTTTGCAATCGGTGCAGTGATTATTGGAGATCCTTGGCAAGCTCGAGATGCCGGCTTTGCGCTATCTGTTATGGCAACTGCGGGACTGCTTTTATTTGCCCCGTTAATTGTTGAGAAATTCTCAAGGTTTCTGCCAGGAAAACTTGCCCAAGCTTTAGCTCCACCGATTGCAGCTATAGTTTTTTGCTCTCCAGTTCTAGTTGCACTCTCTGGCTATTTATCTCCAATTAGTATTATTGCTAATTTGCTCGCTGCGCCGGTCGTTGGTCCAATCACGATTGTTGGTTTCATCGCAGCGCTTATTTCACCTTTTGCACCTTTCATCAGCGTGCTTTTGATCTGGCTTATAAGGGTTCCTGCACGTTTCATAACAATTGTTGCCACTTGGGCTGCTCAGTTTCCGGTATTAACGCTACGAACTGGTTCTATCGGTTTTCTCATAGTTGCGATATTTTCGCTGACGCTCTGGCTCTTTAAGAACAAGGCTAAGAAGATTGCAATCATTGCACTGCTTGTCATTATGGCACTCACGTGGTTGCAACGTTGGCCAGCAGGGGATTGGGATGTAGCAAATTGCGATGTTGGCCAAGGTGATTCCATGGTCATCAATCTTGGACACCATCAAGGAATTCTGATTGATGTCGGACCTGATCCAATAGTCGAGGATCGGTGTTTGAAAGCTTTAGGTATTGATGAGATACCTCTCATTATTTTGTCACACTTTCATGCCGACCATGCTGGTGGATTAAGTGGCGTGCTTAAGAATCGAAAAATTGCGCAAATCTGGTTGAGTTCTAATGCTGAACCATTATTGGAAAGTGCGCATGTTATTTCACTGTTAGCGGGTGTTGAAAAAGTAACTCCACAACGGGGCTATAGCGCGCAAATTGCGAAATTTACTATAAAAGTTTTATGGCCTGCTAGCGGTACGCACATATTTGCCTCGATGCCAGGTGATGGTTCGGCAGTAAATAACTCCAGTATCGCAGTGCTTATTACTTCGTCGGACTTGACGCTATTTGCAGCAGGGGATTTAGAACCGCCGGCTCAACATGAGTTAGTCAGCGATATGAGTGGCGTAGATGTCTACAAAGTCTCACATCATGGCTCGAAGTATCAGGACGCGCAATTAATGGCCAAACTAGATCCAAAAGTAGCGGTGGTAAGTGTGGGAGCTAAAAATCCTTATGGTCATCCAGCGCCGCAAACTATCGCTGCTCTGACTAGACTCGGGGCAGAAGTTGTCCGGACTGACACCAGTGGAGCCATCAGCATGACGGTGAAAGCTCATCAGATTAAGATTCGCACTAGCAAAGGCAGATTTAATCTCTTTCGATTGGGGTAGCAGAATGAATGCTTTTTACCTCATCCTCGGATCCGAAGGTGCACTTTCTGATCGTGCAATTAGCAAATTAACTGTGCAACTAAAAGAGAGCAAATGTGAGATCACAAATCTCTTTGCTGGCGAAACAATTGTTGGAGATATTGCCGATGCACTTGCACCATCTTTGTTTTCTGAGCGCCGTGCATTGATACTCCGAGATTTGCAGGATTTACCAGAAGATAACCGCGACGAAATTACTCGCTATCTTCAGAGCCCTGATGAGTCGATGACTGTAGTTTTTGTTCACAAAGGCGGGGTTAAAGGTAAAGCACTTCTTGATGCAATCAAAAAAGTTAATCCCGAAATAATTTCATGCGAGCCATTAAAAAAGGAAGCTGAAAAAGAAGCCTTTGTGAAAGAACAGTTTTTAGATATTGGTCGCAAAGCAACTCCAGGCGCGGTCGCAGCATTAGTTGGTGCTTTAGGAAGCGACATGCGCGAGCTCCAAGCAGCAGTTTCACAGATTGCCGCTGATGCACCAGTTGGAGTAATTGATGAGGCAATGATTGATAAGTTTCACCAAGGTCGGATTGAAACAACAGGTTTTGATGTTGCCGATGCCACATTAGATGGAAATGTCTCAGCAGCCCTGGTTGCCCTTCGCAGCGCTCTGGAAACTGGAACCGATCCAGTCATGATTACAAGTGCAATCGCATCAGGACTGCGCTCTTTGGCCAAAGTTTCAGGTGCCAATCGCAGTGCAAAATCCTTTGAGTTAGCTGGCCAATTAGGAATGGCTCCCTGGCAGATAGACAAGGCAAGGCGCCAGCTTCACCGTTGGTCACCTGCTGCACTGGCAGATGCAGTTGGGGTGATCGCCACCGCTGATGCCGAGGTAAAGGGGGCCGCAAGTGATCCTGTTTACGCCCTTGAGAAGGCAGTTCTGCGAATTGCCTCCACACAATCAGGTCTGGCCGCGCATTAAGGTAATTTGACCGTAAGGGTCGCACCTCCGTACTCTTATCCTCTGCCCGTCGCCATTTGAACGGGCTTAATTGAACTGGAGTAACACGTGTACGCAATCGTTAAAGCTGGCGGCCGCCAGGAAAAAGTCGCAGTTGGCGACACAGTAACCGTCGATCGTATGGACGCTGCTGTTGGTGCAACTGTCTCATTTCCTGCCCTGCTCGTCGTAGATGGCGCAACAGTTACGACAGATGCTGCAGCGCTAGCGGCAGTAAAGGTAACTGGCGAAGTTCTTGAAGAGACCAAGGGTCCAAAGATCGACATCTTGCGTTACAAGAACAAAACAGGCCACCGTCGTCGTCAAGGCTTTCGTGCAAAGCTCACACGCGTAAAAATTACCGCCATCAACGGCGCGAAGTAAGGGAGAGACAGTAAATGGCAAGTAAGAAGGGTGTCTCCTCGACACGAAACGG
>CANKCT010000062.1 GCA_947480465.1 Actinomycetota bacterium | reverse complement strand
TGGAATCTATGCAGATCTTGGTGCACTTCTGATTGCTCTCTTCTTAATCCCAACAGCATTCTTAATGCACGCATTCTGGAAAGAAACCGATGCAACAGCTAAACAAAATGAGACCATCGGATTCTTCAAAGATCTTTCACTTGCTGGTGCTGCATTAATTATCTTCGCTCTCGTTGGCGCAGGTGCTGAATTTGGCCCAAGCATCACGAGCGTTTTCTTTAACTTCTAATTCGTAAATAGAAAAGCCCTGCGGAATAATCTGCAGGGCTTTTCTATTTGTCAGTCACTTTTTAATCACATGAGATTGATATCCGGCAAGAAGTAACATCAAGATTGGATAAGACATAGCGATTGGTAGCGACGTCAATTGGGCGATTGCACCCGTTAATGATGGGCCAATGAAATAACCAGCTAATCCAATTACTCCCACGCGAGCAATTGCTACAGAAGATGCCACGCCTGGAATCTGAGAGGCCGCCAAAATGTAAGCTGGAAACATTGGACCAATTCCTAAGCCCGCAAATGCAAAGCCGATATTGACAATAATTAGCGCTGGAAGCGGATGTGAATTTGAAAGAGGCACTCCAATGGAAATACCAAGAGCTAAACCCAAACTCCCTAAATATCCACCTAATTGAACGGTTTTTCGTGGACCGAAATAATCGAGTGCCCTGTCTCCAAGAAAACGTGAAGTTATCATGGCCAGAGAAAAGGTTGCAAAGGCAGATGCATTAACACCTTTACCAAATCCCATATCATCGCGAAGCAAAATTGCTCCCCAGTCACTAGCTGCACCTTCTGCGATTAAACCGCCAAGAAGTCCAATACCCATTCCCCATAAAGGTAAAACACTTTTGCCAAATAAAGGTATCTTGGCTTGTGTATCTTCTTCACCACCGTTGTGATCATCTAAATGAGGTGGCAGTAAGTTCATTATCGAGGGTATAAATAAAAAGATTGATGCAATACCAACTCCAACTAAATTATCCCGCGGAGAAACATGCTTGGCGATTGCGCCTCCTAAAACCGTGGTTACAAAAGCACCTGAAGACCACAACGCATGAAATGAGGACATCACGCGTTTTCCTAAGAGATTTTCAATTGCAACGGCTTGGGTATTAGATGCGATATCCATACTCGAATATCCAAGTCCCATCACAAATAAACCTACAATTAATGTTAATGGTGACGTTGATGCCCCCATGAAAACTAAACCAATAGGCATAATTATTGAGGCGACTCGTACTACTGGCTTAGTCCCGTAGGTATGAATCAAACGTCCGGCCAACTGTGCGCCAATAACTGCGCCAATCGTGCTGGACAAAGGATTAAACCAAGCTGACCATTATTGAGACCGTTGGCATCTCTGATTTCAGGAATACGGGCGACCCAGGCCATCGAGACAACACCCATGAAGAAAAAGACTGCCCATAATCCATTTCGAGCGCGAATTGCGGTTTGCATTAAATCGGTAGTCATCAGAGAGATAACGATAACTGACAAGCACCGAATAGTCTGCTTCTATTGCAGTATGTTCAACTTCCTCCCACATAAAAACGAGTTTTCAAGAACTCCCCATGATGTAACAACCGATTTCTTCGCTGGCCTAACAGTTGCAATTGTGGCACTTCCTCTAGCTATAGGTTTTGGAATTACCTCTGGATTAAGCGCTGCATCTGGATTAACTACCGCGATAATCGCCGGGTTTATTGCTGCCCTCTTTGGTGGATCCAAATACCAAGTCAGTGGCCCAACAGGCGCTATGACGGTTGTCTTAATCCCGGTTGTCACAATATATGGCGCGTCAGCAATTCCAGTTCTGGGATTAATGGCCGGAGTCATGGTGATACTCATGGCAATCTTCAAATTTGGTGGATTTATCAATCGTGTTCCCTGGGCAGTGGTTGAAGGGTTCACAGTCGGAATCGCAGTGATAATTTCTCTACAGCAAATCCCCCTTGTATTTGGAATAGCAAAAGGCGAAGGTGAAAAGAGCTTTACCGTTGCTTGGAATACAGTTAAAGATGCAGTGGATCAAGGTGTCAACATAAAGTCATTATTTCTTGTTGCAATAACTTTGTTAATCAAATTCACTTGGCCGCTGGTTGGAAATAGACTTAAATTCAAATTTCATATTCCTGCTAGCTTCATAGCCCTACTTTTAGTCACACTCATTGTAAAAACTCTTTCAATCGATGTTGCAACTATTGGAAACATCCCACGCTCCATAGGTGTGTTTCAAAAACCAATCTTTGATAATTTAACGTCCCTTCTTGTACCTGCATTATGGATTGCACTCTTGGCTGCAGTTGAATCACTTCTTTCTGCCCGAGTCGCCGATGGCATGGCCCATGAGAAGAGACATTTTGAACCAAATCGTGAGCTTTTTGGCCAAGGTCTTGCAACAATTGGTGCATCCATGTTTGGTGGGATGCCTGCTACTGGAGCAATCGCACGATCAAGTGTCAATGTCAGATCACGCGCGAAAAGTCGTTTAGCCTCGATGTTTCATTCTCTAATACTTCTCAGCCTTGCGCTCATTGCTGCACCGTTGGTTAGCCAAATTCCTACTGCGGTTATCGCTGGGCTCTTACTTGGTACGAGCTACCGAATTCTTAATCCCGCTTCAATTGTTGAGTCCTTACGCACTACGAGGGCCGAAGCTTTTACTCTGGTAGTAACTGCGGTTAGTACAGTTGTAATTGATTTAATCTGGGGGTTGGCAATAGGCATTATCTTGCACCTAGTTTTGGGACAGTTTTTGAAAACTAATTGAGGGAAATGTAGTTAAATACTCCAATGCTAAGTGCGGGAACTATCCTTGATTCGCTAGAGAGCGAGTCAATAGAGATTTTGCGTGAAACCGCTGCAACCTTTCGCAAGCCGGTCATGATGTACTCCATTGGAAAGGACTCGTCAGTCCTTTTACATTTGGCCAAAAAAGCATTTTTTCCAGGACCGATTCCTTTTCCACTTCTGCATATTGATACAAAGTGGAAGTTCAAAGAGATGCTCTCTTTTCGAGATACCGTGGTGCAGGAAAATAATTTAGATCTCATCGTTCATTCTAATCAAGATGGGATTGATGCAGGCGTAAATCCATTTACAACAGGTGTATCTGAATACACGCGCATAATGAAAACAATGGCACTTCGTCAAGCTTTGGATAAACATGGTTTTGATGGTGCAATCGGCGGATCGCGCCGTGATGAAGAAAAAAGTCGTGCTAAAGAAAGAATTTTCAGTCTTAGAGAACCCGGTCATATTTGGGACCCTCGAAATCAGCGCCCTGAATTATGGAGAACTTACAACACCCGACTCAATGTAGGTCAATCTATGAGAGTTTTCCCGATTTCTGACTGGACCGAAGCCGATATCTGGAACTACATCTATCGTGAAAAAATCGAAGTCAATCCCCTCTACTTTGCGAAGCCTAGACCAGTTGTAAATCGTGGCACCCAATTGATTATGGTCGATGATGACCGGTTCCCGTTATCGGAAAGTGAAAAGCCTGAGTTAAAAACCGTTCGCTTCCGTACGCTTGGCTGCTATCCACTCACTGCAGCCGTCGAATCAATTGCTTCTACTCTGACTGAGATAGTTGAAGAAGTACTCCAAGTTAAATTAAGTGAGCGCGCCACACGGCTAATCGATGGAGAAAATGAAGATTCTATGGAGAAAAAGAAGTCAGAGGGATACTTCTAATGACCAAATCCATCATTCGTTTATTAACTTGTGGCAGCGTCGACGACGGAAAAAGCACTTTAATTGGCAGGCTTTTAGTTCAAACAGATAGCGTTCCTCACGACACCATTGATGCCACACGTAAAGTTCGACGAAGTGGGTCAACTATTCCAGCCGGTGAAATTGACTTTTCTCTTCTCACAGATGGCCTTGAAGCCGAACGTGAACAAGGAATAACAATAGATGTTGCTTATAGATCTATGAATTTGCTCAATGGTAAACGTTTGATTATTTCGGATGCTCCTGGCCATGAACAATACACACGCAATATGGCAGTAGCTGCTTCACGAGCCGATATCGCTCTGGTGTTAGTAGATGCCACAAGAGGTGTTCGAACACAAACACTTAGGCATTTAACAATCTGTGCCTTGATGGGGGTTAGTCACGTGATTATTGCAGTGAATAAACTTGATGCCAAAGATTATTCGCAATCAATCTTCCAAAGTATCTCACTTGAAATTTCAGATGCTCTGGATAGATTGGAAATCAAGAACGCAACAGTGATACCGATGAGTGCATTAGCTGGAGATAACGTTGTAGATAAAAGTAAAGCTATGGACTGGTATAAAGGTCCTACTCTCATACAAGCAATTCAAGATTGGGTGCCGGACTCAACAGCAGATCGAGGCGCACGCTTGCAGATTCAAAGCATTTCTAGGGCCGAGAACTTCCGCGGAGTATCAGGAACGGTTCATGATGGTGAATTTGCGGTTGGAGATTCAATAAAGACCTTTCCAGGTGGTGTTAGCGCCAAAATATCAAGAATTGTAACTTTCAATGGCGATGTAGAGATAGCCGTGAATGAGTCAGCAATCACTCTTGTTCTTGACCCTGAAATTGATGCGACTAGAGGTGATTTAATTGTTAAATCCTCCGAAGAGCTGATCTCGAGTGACCGATATGTGGCAAATATTGTTTGGCTAGACGAGAAGCCACTCATTCATAGCCGTTCATACATTTTGATTGCCGGAACCACGACTACCCCCGCAATCGTGACCAAGATAAGACATAAAATCGAAGTAAATAGCGGTGAGCATAATTCAGCCACAACATTGTCAATGAACGAAATTGGTTCAATCGAAATTGCCACAGATACTTCTTTGGCTTTACTGCCATACAAACAATCGAGAGACTTTGGTAATTTTGTTCTCGTTGATAGATCTTCAAACCGCACTGTTGGCGCCGGAATGATTGACCATGTATTACGCAGAGGCAGCAACATCACTCACCATAACTATGAAATTGGTAAGACTGAACGTGCTCAAATGAAGCATCAAAAGCCCGGGGTTCTTTGGCTCACTGGGCTCTCCGGTTCTGGAAAATCTACAATCGCAAATGAGCTCGAGAAGAAACTTTTCAATTTAGGAATTCATTCCTACGTACTTGATGGTGACAATCTTCGCTTGGGAATCAACAAGGATTTAGGATTTACTCCAGAGGAACGTGCTGAGAATGTTCGTCGAACTTCAGAAATTGCGAAGTTAATGGTTGACGCTGGACTGTTTGTCATTGTTGCACTAGTGAGTCCATTCAAGGGTGACCGAGAACAGGCTCGATCCCTCTTCGATGAAAATGAATTTTTTGAAGCATGGGTAGATACGCCGATTGAAATTTGCCAAGCTCGAGATCCAAAGGGCCTTTATAAGAAGGCAGCAACTGGAGAAATCCCAAACTTGACCGGCCTCGGACAGGAATATGAAGTTCCAGCAAATCCAAATATTGTTTTAGACGGCAAACTTGCAGTTGCTGAAAATGTCCAGGCACTATTGAAATTAATCCTATGAACTGGATGTTGTTTGCACTCGCAGGATCGATAGCACAACTTATTGACGGTTCCTTAGGAATGGGATTTGGTCTCTCAAGTTCTACGCTTCTGCTCACTCTTGGAGCAACTGCATCAGTAGCTTCTGTAGCTGTACACATTGCAGAGATTGGGACAACGTT
>CANKCT010000061.1 GCA_947480465.1 Actinomycetota bacterium | reverse complement strand
TCACTCAAAATTATCTGCAAAACCTGCAATTTTTCCTGCAAGTGGGGTAAAAGTACGCCACATGTGCAGTAAATGGCAATCTGGTGCTTGATAACTAGGTAGATTTGCCATCATGAGCCAACAAATTGAGACCCAAATCGATGTGAGTTTGACCGAGCGTAATCGTCTAACTGCTTTTTTTCGAATCATCCTAGTTGTGCCAATGGCAATTTTCCTTGCTTCGTTTGCACCAACAGATTTGAGTGCAGATGGTTCAAACTATTGGGCAGTGGGATTCTTAGTATTGCCAACGGCTCTTGCAATTGTCTTTAGGCGGATCTACCCAAGCTACTTGCTAGTTTTTAACGAAGCGTTGCTATCACTGCAGACTCGCGTTGATGCATACATATTGCTTTTAACTGATGAATATCCATCAATAGAAGAAAACGATATTGTCAGCGTTACCTTTCCTTCAGTTGATGCAAAGCAACTTAACCAATGGTTGCCTCTCGTTAAATGGTTCCTTGCAATTCCACTATATATTGTAGGTTTTTTCTACATAATTTATGCTGCACTATTAACTATTTTTGCTTGGCTAGCTGTAATTTTCACGGGAAACTATCCCGAAAAATGTGCTGAGGGTGTGGTTGGAACAATTGCATATTGGAACCGTGTTGCCGGTTATGCACTCCTACTCGTTACAGATGAATATCCAACTTTTTCACTATAAATTATGGCACTTCATTCTGACCAAAAAATGCGACGAATTGTTGCTGAAGTTGGAGAATTAGATAAAAAGTTTGCCCCTTTAATTGCACGCAGACCACTTTGCACCATCGGCAGATTTGCACGCTCTGAAACAAATTTTGAATCATTAGTAAGTTCCGTAATTTCACAGCAACTTGCCACAAAAGCTGCCGAAACAATCCATGGACGTTTAGTCAAAGAATGTAAGGGTAAAATTACTGCTCGAAAATTAAACAATCTTGATGACTCAAGTTTCCGAGCTATAGGTGTCTCTGGTGCAAAGACTAGAACCATTAAAGGCCTAGCTACAGCAGTCCTTGATAAATCAATTCCTATCGATCAAATTGATGAGATACACGAAGATCAAGAAATCTTTAAAGCACTTACTTCTATCTGGGGCATCGGTCGATGGACAGTGGAAATGTTTATGATGTTTCAGTTAGGCCGACTTGATATTTGGCCAACAGGAGATTTAGCGGTTCGACGTGGCTGGGATATGGTCCATAAAAATCGCGATGAGATTGATGCTAAAACTCTCGACATAAAGGGCGAAAAGCTCCATCCTTATCGAAGCGTTGCTGCGTGGTATTGCTATCAAGCAGTACACGAATCACGCGGTTTGGATTATTAAATATCTTCTAGGATTAATGAGACGGAGTTAATACACCAGCGCTCATCGGTTGGAACGTCATAGCCTTCTCCTTTAAAAACATGTCCTAAGTGCGAGCCACATGCTGCGCATCGCACTTCGGTGCGAACTCTTGGAAAAAGTGAACGGTCTTCAATCAGTTCAACAGCATCATCTGCACTCGGTGCATAAAAAGATGGCCAACCACACCCTGAGTGAAATTTGGTCTCGCTCTTAAACAATACCGCGCTACAAGCTTTACATTTATAAATACCTACTTTATCCGTATCGGTATATTCACCTGTAAACGGTCTTTCGGTTGCAGCATTTCGCAATACATCATATGAGAGTGGGTCTAACTTCGCGGCTAATGCCGCTTCATCGATAATGACTGGATAGTTTTTTTCACTCATTTTAAAACTCCAACTGCAGGGTAAGGCACGCCAGTACTTGAATGACAGTCATACCCATTGGGGTTTTTGATTAAATACTTTTGGTGATACTCCTCTGCAAAAAAATAGGGTACTCCTTCACTTCGATTGATTTCACTGACAATTACATCCAAACCTTGTTCCGTTAACGCAGCTTGATAAACTGCGCGTGATTTATTTGCAATTTCGAAGTGGGGCTCTGAGGTTGTATAAATTGCACTCCGATATTGTGTTCCAATGTCTCCACCTTGCTGGTTCAGTGAAGTTGGATCATGCATCGTCCAAAACTCTTCCAACAAGCGTTCAAATGAAACCTTAGATTCATCAAATTCCACTTTCACAACTTCAGCATGTCCAGTTTTGCCAGTGCACACCTCTTCATATGTTGGATTCGCCGTTACTCCACCCATGTAACCCACAGACGTTTCTAACACGCCTTCAATCTGCCAAAAACGCCGTTCAGCGCCCCAAAAGCAGCCCGTTGCAAAATATGCCGTTGAATTCATAGGCGTGATTCTTTCAGTTTGGATGCATTCATGCACCCGCTGATAGCCTTGCACCTGTAAACCTTTTGAGCCCCCGTAGCTCAGGGGATAGAGCACCGCCCTCCGGAGGCGGGTGCACAGGTTCGAATCCTGTCGGGGGCACACGCGAGATAAATCACCATGGAAACGGGAAATCTTTTCGTGTACATCCTTGTTAATAATCCAATAAGGCGAGAGAATTAGCGCCTTGCGCATCCAAAGATTGCGTATTACAGAGTTTTAATTACTGAAGCCCCGCCATAACGGGGTTGGAGGAGGCACGCACATGGATTGGCGACACCGATCGGCTTGCCGTGATGAAGATCCTGAATTGTTTTTCCCTGTTGGAAATACCGGGCCAGCTATTAGTCAGATAGAAGAGGCCAAAAAAGTCTGCAACCGATGCATTGTTAAAGAGCCATGCCTGGCCTGGGCGCTAGAAAGCGGCCAAGATGCGGGTGTATGGGGCGGACTGTCCGAAGACGAGCGCCGCGCTCTAAAACGTCGGGCCGCACGCAACCGTGCTCGCTTGCAGGAGCAGCAAAACACTTTCTAATAAAGACTAAAGCGGGAAGCGTAAAACTGCGGTTGTACCAAGTTCGGTAGAGGTTAACTTCAGTATCCCTTTTAATTCGTTTTCTGTGAGTGTTCGAACAATCTGTAAACCCAAATTAGATGACGTTGCGAGATCAAAGTCATCTGGCAATCCAATTCCATCATCAACAATAGTGACTACACACTCATTGCTATAACGCGCCAATTTAATTGAAAGCGTTGAACCACGTTCTGCTAATCCATGCTCTAAGGCATTATGCATAAGTTCGGTTACAACCAGCGATAGTGGAGTTGCAAGTCTTGACTCGAGAGAACCTAACTCACCGTCACGTGCAATTGTGAGTTCACCCATTCGTGGACTTAATTCCAGTGCATGAGTAATTAAACTAGTTAGGACTTCATCGAAAGCCACATCATTTTCACTACTACTAGACAATGTCTCATGAACAAGTGCAATAGAGGCGATTCGTCTGACCGCCTCATTAAGCGCTGATGAGGCACCCGGATCTTCAATTCGTCTCGCTTGCAAACGCAAAAGAGCTGAAACTGTTTGAAGATTGTTCTTTACTCGGTGATGAATCTCTCTAATCGTTGCATCTTTAGTTACAAGCTCACGATCTCGGCGGCGCAATTCCGTTACGTTTTGGAGCAAAACAATCGCGCCGATTCGATCTATGCCAGCAAGTAAGGGAAGAACCAGCAAATCAATAGTCGCTCCTTGATTATCAATTTCGACTCTTCGTAGTACTTTTCCATTTAGACGAGTACTAATACCTTCTTCGTGGGCGTCAGGCGAGTTTTTAATAACAGCTTCTGCGACTTCTCCCAATTTGTGATTTTCAATTTCATTCTTCCAACCCATACGACTAAATGCCGACCTAGCATTTGGGCTAGCGAAAGAGATAACCCCATTAACATCCAGACGGATTAAGCCATCCCCCACTCGTGGGACTGGCTCAAACAATGAGCCGGTGTCTCGGTAAGGAAAAGAGCCCTCTGAAATCATCCGGTAGAGGGAATGCGCAATTTCGCGATAATTAAGCTCTAGGGAACTTGGAGAGCGCATGAGCTCTGAGTTCCGGTGGCGAGAAATGACGGCGATGACTTGCCCATCAAAGGAAACTGGAATTGTCTCCTCTTTTATCATGAGCTCGCCAATTCTCTCTGGCTCTGAATTGCGAATGATTTCGCCGCTAGATAGAGCGTCATCAATTCGACTTCGACTCCCCCACATAATCTCTTCACCGATGACATCATCTACAAATACAGTTGCTGCCGTTGTAGGGCGAATATGAGCGACGGCAACATGACCAGTTGGCCACAGTTTTACATCTTTTCTAATCGGAACCCAAAGAATTAAATCTGCAAATGAGAGATCAGAAAGAAGTTGCCAATCAGCTATAACTTCTCGTAAGCGATGAGCTTGGTCAATCGTTACTGAACTTCTTCCGTGAATTAAACTCTCAAACTCAGGCACTGTTATTTCCAATTATCTAACTCTTGGGAAATTTCTTGTGTTGCAAACCATACTAACTCATCATCATCTTCATGTGCCAAAAGAGCACATTGAACTTGTTCCCAAATAATTGGAGAAGTTAATGAAATGGAATTTTGATGGGTTTCACCATATTGGGCTTCTTCTAATTCAAGAGCTAACACTAAACCAGGTGCTTTCTTTGTTGCCCTTATTTCGAGGGCAACCTCAGCTGCCAATACCGACAATAA
The DNA here is from genome assembly GCA_947480465.1 of Actinomycetota bacterium. Classification (GTDB taxonomy): domain Bacteria; phylum Actinomycetota; class Actinomycetes; order Nanopelagicales; family Nanopelagicaceae; genus Planktophila. Next base: position 1,113 of record CANKCT010000061.1, on the reverse strand, counting down.
ATACTCAATCTCTTCTTGGTCGCAATCCACATTCTCATCAATGAATTCTGAAGTGGGTGCAAAAACTCGACTCGCCTCATGACTTTGGGCAACAACAAACTGTGCAAGATCAACATGAGAAATGGGAAGGTATGCACGCATGCCATAATGATATTGGAAGTTACGCCTTTATCTCGCTTGCAATTTTTGCTACAGCTTTTCGTAGGACAGAACGAGAATTAACTTCAATGAGCGTTGATTTCTGTGCCTCCGCCGCCGACGTAGAACGCGAATCTCGTGGGACAACTCGGACGCCCAACGGGCGAAGTGGCGTAGTTATTGAAAGAAATCTTGCTTCTTCTTCAGCGCCTTTACGTCCCATTGAGCGCATATTGAGCACAAAACTCAAAGGGCTGCGAATAGAGGTCATTTCGATAAGACTTGTGACTTGCTCTAAGCGATGCAGTCCCAATACGTCGGGGCGCGCTACCACCATGAACTCATCGCCCTGATCACATGACCAGGTCGTCATCGCTGATGTCCATCTGCGATCGGTCAGTCGATTAGAAAGTCCAGATATCGAGCCTAAATCAATTACCACGTGATCAAAATTTTGTATTGCTTGTTCCATTAAAGTTTCAATAGAAATTGATTGGTCTTGAGATATCTCAGCTACTGATAAAGATGGAGCAATATTTCGCCAACCAGGTTCGGAGTTCACATTTCTAAGCGAAAGCAGTGTTGTGACTGAAGGTGCTCGAAAGTTGGCATCAATCAGAAGCGTCTGCTTCTCCATAACACTGAGTTCCATTGCAATGTTGATTGCTAATGTAGTACAACCAGTATTACTACCAGCTGAACCAATTGCAAGTACATGAGCTCTTCGCTCTTGAGAAGATGGTTGAGTTGCCTGACGCAACATAGGTGCTCGGATAAAACCACGGACCAGACTAATCAAATCGGTGGCAGTATTTGGTATTAAATGGAGTTCGCCCAGTGCCATATCGCTATTCGGGTCCTTAGAGAATCCCACAAGTTGTTTAACTAAAGGTCTCATTGTTTCTAATCGTTCGTGCGTTATTCCAGAAAGATCCGGTGCAAAGATTAAGATCGCACTCTTGACCGCTTCTTCAT
>CANKCT010000060.1 GCA_947480465.1 Actinomycetota bacterium | reverse complement strand
ATTAGGACGCGTGAATAGCGTTTATAGGTTCTTCGCTTGGGGCTCGATACCTATCGGAATGCTCTTGGGTGGAGCGCTCGTAAATGTCATTGCTCACTTTCAGTCCCGTGAAATCGCCCTCCGTGCCCCGTACTTCATAGCTTTCGCAATGGGACTTGCGCTCTGGGCTTTGGCCGCCCCACGCCTAACAACGGCAAAAATCGAGCAGGCCAGAGCTGAATCCGCGCAATAATTTTGGGACTCAGCGCCTACACCAGCGTGAAATGGGCTTTGAGTCAGCATTTCGTCCGCTGAGCCTGTTGCTTGAATTCGCATAGTGGGGCAGACTCTCTCCACCAAAGGCAGCTATGGGGTAGGTCGACTCTCCACAGATGTCTTTATTAACCCTCAAGGAGGAAATATATGAGAATCAATCGCAGTGCAAAATTTGCACTTGCAGTTGCAGCAACAGCTGCTCTCGTTGTTGGTGCTTTGTCACCAGCGCAAGCGGCTACTCGCTCAACTGTTGTTATCGTAGATAGCAACACTTTTACGTCGCTTAACCCATCACAACCAGATCACAACTTGGTTTTGAACGGAAACGTTGCGTATCTTTCAAGTATCGGCTTTAACTACTACAACAGCTCTGTTGATTTAGTACGCAACACGACTTTTGGTTCATACAAAATTACTTCACGTACAGCTAACCAGTTCAAAGTGAAGTACACAGTGGCAAAGGGCAAGAAGTGGTCAGATGGAACACCAATTACAGGTGTAGATCTACTACTTTCAAACGTTTTGTCATCAAATGAGTACTCAAAGGCTGCAGGCCTTGGCGATCCAGCTAGCGACACACTGCAGGCATTTGACTCACTTGGCTACAACGGCGCATATAACGAACTGATTCGCGATGTATCTATCGCTCCAGATCGTATGTCAGTTGTGCTTACATACTCTAAGTTCTTCCCAGACTGGGAGCTTTACGGTCCAGGAGTATCTCCAGTTCACACTCTTGTAGCTATGGCTCTAGGTGAGAAGAAGCTTGGTACTTATGCACACAACGTTGCGCTTAAGAACAAGTTCTTATCTGCATACCAGAGCAAAGACACAGCAATGTTGAAGAAGATTGCAAAAGTCTGGTCTGAAGCCTATGACGTTACATCTGTTGACTCGAAGACAAACCCATTGCTCCTCGTTGGTAACGGTCCTTACTTAGTATCTTCAATCGTTAAGGATCAGACCGTAACAATGAAGTTGAACCCAAACTACAACTCGGGTCCAGCTACGAGCGGAATCGAAACCGTTGTATTCAAGACAATTCCTGATCCAACTGCAGCAGCTCAGGCTCTTGCTAACAAGGAAGTTGACGTATACGAAGCGATTGCTACAGCTGATTCAGTTGCAGCACTTAACAAAATCGGTTCAGCTGTAAACGTTGATGGATATGCAGTATCAACATATGAGCACGTTGAAGTTCGTACTGGCGCAGCTCAAGGCGATACAGAAGAGTACAAGGGCGTATTTGCTGGTAAGTCACAGAAGGCACGCGATCTTCGTACTGCATTCTTACTTGCCTACCCACGTCAGGAGATCATCGATAAGATCGTGAAGCCAGTCAACTCTAAGGCAGTTGTAATGAACTCATTGCAATATTTCCCTGGTGAGACTAACTACAAGAAGATGATTGGTGATTCAGGAGCAGCTAAGTTCACTGCTGGAACACAAGACTCTCGCACTGCTGCAGCTCTTGCATTAGTGAAGAAGTACTATCCAGATGCTGCAAAAGAAGGCGTCAAGATCAAGATGCTTTGGGGACAACCAAGCAACACACGTCGCGCCGCAGAGGCAGCCCTTGTTAAGGCAGAACTTGCTAAGGGTGGCTTTGATGCAGACATGACTCCAACTTCAGGATGGTCAGCATTCATTACTGACGTCAAGTACGATGCTCAGTTCTATGCATGGTCAAAGACTGCAGTAACACAGTCAGGTAACTTCGGAAGCTATAAGTCAACCGAATCACAGACTGGTTATGACAATCCAAAGGTTGATGAAATCGTCAGTTCACTTGAGACTGATGTGCTCACAGCTGGACAGATCTACGACAAGTATGTTGAACTAGAACAAATCTTGATCGAAGATGCTGTCTCACTTCCAATCTTCCAGTGGCCAGGAGTTATTGCTTATAACTCTGCACTTAAGGGAATGGATCCAGCCCCACTAAGTCCTACATTCTTGTGGAACGTTTGGGATTGGCACTTCTAAGGAGTAATCCTTAGGGATTTACTTAATCCAACACGGCACCCGCAATTTGCGGGTGCCGTGTTTTAAGTAACGGGGCTATTAGTATGTCCCTAGCGCGTTGGCAAAGGATTCAACGCTCAATGCAAATAGTTAAATGGAGGGCTCTAGGTTGTTAGCGTTTATTATGCGCCGTCTCGGCACACTTGGAGTCATCCTCTTTGGTTCAAGCTTTCTTCTCTATAACTTAGCTGCAATTTCGGGTGATCCCCTTGGTGAGCTGCGTATAAGCCAGGATCCACGTGCGAAACAAATAATGATTTCCTTAACTCGTGAACTTCAACTCGATGTTCCGCCTCCACTCCGATATTTTCTTTGGTTGCGCGGAGTCTTAGGTCTTTTCGTTGGAAATTTAGATTTAGGTAATACTCGTTCCGGAGAATCTGTAGCCACAGCAATCGCATCGGCAATCCCAACAACTGTGCGTTTAGTTTTCACAGCATCTATCTTGGCCATGGTTTTAGGAATTTCCATCGGAATCATTACTGCACTGCGCCAGTACAGCAAGTTTGATTATGCAATGACTTTTGTCTCCTTCTTGCTTTTTTCACTCCCAATATTCTGGGTCGCCGTATTACTCAAGCAGTTCATGGCAATTGAGTTTAATAACTGGCTTTCGGCCCCAACAATTTCACTAACGGCACTGGTTTCGATAGGTGTAATTCTCAGTCTTATCGTCTCCTCGGTGGCCGGGGCAACTGGTAAAAAGAATTACACAATCTTTGGCAGCGTTTTTGCTGGAACAGTCGTAACTTTATGGACTCTCCAGAAAATCAACTGGTTCTTAGAGCCAGGCTTAGGGCCAATCTTTTTCTTCTTCGCTTGCGTCGGAATTGCATATGGCGTAACTCAGCTCTCGGTTGGAATAGCCAATAAAACCGCCTTGAAATCGTCGATATCGATGGCGGTCATCGCTTTAATCTTGTATTACCCAACTCGCAAAGCATTCACCTTTGATAAGCAAGGATTGATAGTTGTTGCCATGGCAATTCTGACAATTTCTTTGGCAGTAAGTGTCTCGCTTGTGATTGCAAAGATCGACAAGGCAGCCATTGTCCGCACCACTGTTATTGCCGCTTTTATGATGGGCTTAGTGCGCTTATTAGATCAACTTATGTATACCTGGCCTCGATTTATCAGCACCGATGCAATCAATTACCGCCCAGTGCCAACGGTGGGTCAAGCAAATTCACTTCTTGAACCTGGCGATTACTGGATTTCAACTCTGGATCTATTGATGCACTTAATTTTGCCAACTATTGCACTGACTGCAATTTCTTTTGCCGGCTATATTCGCTTTGCTCGCGGAACCATGCTTGAAGTGCTGAATCAAGATTACATTCGTACCGCAAGAGCAAAGGGTCTATCTGAGCGAACAGTAATTATGCGTCACGCCTTTAGAAACACATTAATTCCACTGTCAACAATCATCGTTGTCGACTTTGCCGGAATTATTGGTGGGGCAATCATTACCGAGCGCGTGTTTGGCTGGAAAGGCATGGGAACTCTCTTTAACGCTGCAATCAATAGCTTCGACTTAAATCTCTTAATGGGAGTATTTTTCTTAACAGGAACTTTGGCGCTGACTGCGAATTTAGTTGCAGATTTACTTTATTCGGCCCTAGATCCACGAATTAGAACAGGAGCGGGAGCATGAGTACCTCACGCGAAGAATCAATGCAAAACTCTGAAGTTTCTCTTCAGGATATTGAAACAGAGGGCTTGAGTCAGAGCCAAATCGTTAGAAAACGTTTCTTTCACCACCGTGGCGCAATGGTCTCAATCATCTTTTTGTTCATAATCATTGTTACTGTATTTACAGCACTCGAGTCAAAAATTTTCGGTATTCGCATCCCCGGTTGGTGGAAGTACACAGTTGAAGATTTACCAGAACTTGAGCTTGGGGTTTGCGATGACGGATTGGTTGGTTGCCCAACTCTGAGCCTAGTTCCAAGTTTTCTGGGTGGTGATGGAATCCAGTTAGGTGAGCACCCATTTGGCCAAGATGATATTGGTCGTGATTACCTAGCCCTAGTAATGCGTGGAGCACAGCGTTCTTTGATGGTTACATTTGTGATCGGCGCAATGTCAGGTGTCATTGGGACTGTTATCGGCGCAATTTCTGGTTTCTATCGCGGTTTTATCGACTCAGTGCTCATGCGATTTACAGATTTTATTATCACGGTGCCTACCATCATTATCGGATCCGTGATTGGTTTTCACTTCGGAAATCTCGGTGTCGCATTCCTGGCCTTCTATCTTGGCCTTTTTGGTTGGACTGGACTTTCACGTTTAGTTCGCGGCGAATTTTTGACGCTTCGTGAGCGTGAATTCGTAGATGCTGCACGTGTGGCTGGTGCAACGAATAGAAGAATTATCTTCAAGCACATTTTACCAAATGCAGTTGGAATTATCATCGTGTCAGTCACATTATTGATGTCTGGAGCGATTTTGCTTGAAACCGCATTGAGTTATTTAGGTTTTGGTGTTGTTGCACCTGATGTTTCATTGGGATCATTAATTAGCCAATACCAAGAATCTTTCACGACTCGACCATGGCTATTTTGGTATCCAGGTCTGTTCATCATCTCAATTGCTTTGAGCATTAACTTTATTGGTGATGGCTTGCGTGATGCTTTTGATCCTCGTCAGCGTCGTAGAATTACTAAAAAAGATCGTAAGAATGCAAAAGTTGCCCGTAAAGCTTTGGCTCACAAATAATGAAGATAATTGAAAAGCAGAGCCAGAGCTGCGGATGCGCCGATAATAATCAGCCAGATGTAATGCGTTCTAATCTCGTTAGCATGCACAGGAGTTCGATTACTACTTCGGAAACTAGTCAGTCTCAAGGTCGCCAAGTACGCCGCAGCACCACTGTGAGTTCGCGGATTATCTCCAGGTCGCATGTACCCACCAGCACCGATATTCGTGCCCTTAATGTCACTGGGGTGAATCTTTCGGGTGTGGTGTCTGCCCGGAGCGGGAGCAGCCCAAGCATGAATAACCTTTCCGGCAACAGTAATACTCATAGTGTATTTAGCGTCGATACTTTCAACGAGATTCCAACTAACAGTGATTTCGCGAAGTGGATTGGTTATACGAATGCCTTCGTCAAAGAGCTCGAGCTTTGGGCGATGCATAACAACATAAACCAGAACGGTCAGGCTAATACCCCAACACAATGCGCTCAGGGCACCGAAGAAGTCGGAGAGATAAATACTCTGGATAACCATCCCAGCGATAATGAAATAAGCAACTCCTGCACTGACCAGACTGCTGCGGGCTCTAAAAACTTCAAGATTGCTCATAAGGCAATCTTGTCATACAAGAACGAGGCGAGATATGTCTGAGCAAGTATTAAAGATCAGTGATTTCAATGTTGATTTCTGGGTAGATGGTGTTTGGTACCCAGCTGTAATTGATATGAACCT
>CANKCT010000059.1 GCA_947480465.1 Actinomycetota bacterium | reverse complement strand
TTAGGCGAAGCTTTAAAGCGAGATGATGGCAATGTAGAGAGCGCAATGGTGCTTATCCCTTTGTTAGTTCTTTTCCTTATTGGGATAGAGCTAATTATTGCGACAAACTTGCGCAATGGCGATGCTGCTATTGCGCAGGGAGATGCCTCTTTAAGGGCGATTAGTGGTGAGATTTATTCAAGTGATGAAGTTATTGAGCTGGATTCGGCTAACAAATTTTCACACATTAGGGTACTAATTACACACCGTAGAACGCGTTTACCCCAGTTGGTACCAGGCTTAATGGCCTTAATGGGCGGATCTCCAGTTACAGATGTAAAGGGTGCGGCGATCATGGAGACGATTAATTGAACCGATCAATGCGATTAAAAAATTGAACATCCCAAAGCGGTCAATAATTTGGAACCTAAAAATATTTTCAGCTTGGTTACGGCAAGATAGAGGCAGCGCAATAGTTGAGTTTGTCGCACTGGCAGTACCTCTCTTTATTCCAATTCTTATTTACCTAGGCAACTTTGCATCAGTGAGTGGAAATGAAGAGATTGTGAGAGTTTTGGCACGTGAAGGGCTGCGTGCTTATGCGGTGAGTGAAAGTGACCATTCTGGGCGGCAAATGTCTGCTCAAGCAATCACGGTTATTGCACAGCATCTTGGACTCTCAGCTTCCGAGATTGCCACTTTAACTTCGCAGTATGAATGTTCAGAAAATCCATGTCTGTCACCAAATGGGGAAATTCGGATTACAGTTTCATTCGTTGACGCAAGAACGCATCGTATAATTGAGGCTTCGGCTCAGGAGCAGATGACTCCATGGCTATAAAATCTTTGCATCGGCCAAATTTCAGTGACGATAAAGGGTCACTTAGCGTTGTAATAATTGGATTATTTTTTATCACTGTTGCATCCTTGATGGTGATGAGTGATGTCGCAGCAGTGCTAGTCGCAAAACGTTCGTTAGCACAAGCTACGGAGGCGGCAGTTCAACGCGGAGTACACACATTGAATTCTGAGGCCTATTACACAGGCAAGGGAACTATCTTTACTGCTCCTCTTGCGCTTGTTACAAATCGAGATCATGTCCCAATCCCTATAGATTGTAATCGTGCGGTATTGGAAGTAATTCTCGAGTTACATAATTGGAGTAATGACCAAGGTTCATTAAAGCGCCATGAATTACAGGGCTTGGTGTTAACAGACTTGCAGTGTGATGGAACATCTCTAGAAATCTCTACCTATGCCGAAATTAGATTCCCATTTGTTGTGCCTTTTTCAAGAATGGATTCAGCGGTCTTAACTTCCACAGTCGGGGCAACGAACCAAGTTCGTGAGGGCTTCTATCTTTTCGGAGTTCGATTAAATTAACCTTTCCCCATAATTCACAGGGGGTCATTTCAATTATGTAGAAAGCAGATTTACCATTACTCATTAGAGTTATTTCCGTATCAAAGAAAGCAGATTTACCATTATTTATTAGGGCTATTTCCATAATAAAGAAGACTGATATCAGGATTTTACTTGCATAATTGGGTTCGGTGACTGGGCTATCCTTCATACATGGCCGCTCGCGAATATGGATTAGAGATTGATGCGATTGACGCCACCTTAGTTTCAATTGAAAAAGTGTTGGACTTACCTAAATTGCGAGCTCAGTCTGTGGAGTTAGAAAAAGAGGCTGGAACCCCTGACCTTTGGGATGACCCAGAAAATGCTCAAAAAATTACTAGTCGATTATCGCGCGTTCAAGCAGAGATAAATAAACTAACTGGACTCAGAAGGCGCGTTGAAGACCTGCCTATTCTTTTTGAACTTGCAGCGAGTGAACCAGATGGCTCTGGAGTTGAAGATGCCGAGCGCGAATTAGACGCCGTCAAAAAGTCAATAGGTGAGTTAGAGGTGCAAACTCTGCTCAATGGTGAATATGACGATCGAGATGCATTAATTACTATTCGGTCTGAGGCTGGAGGAGTTGAAGCCGCTGATTGGGCAGAGATGATTATGCGAATGTATTTGCGCTATTGCGAGCGACACAATTTCCCTGTTGATGTTTTAGAAACATCGTATGCTGAAGAAGCTGGAATTAAGTCAACAACTTTTCGTGTCACTGCACCATATGCCTATGGCACATTGTCTGTAGAGCAAGGCACGCACCGCTTAGTTCGCATTTCGCCATTTGATAGTCAAAGTCGTCGTCATACATCTTTTGCTGGAGTTGAAGTTGTTCCTGTTGTAGAGCAAAGCGATCATGTTGAAATTGATGAAAAGGAAATTCGTACCGATGTGTATCGCTCTTCTGGACCTGGCGGGCAAGGCGTGAATACAACTGACTCTGCCGTGCGATTAACCCATATTCCAACTGGCATCGTTGTGTCCTGCCAGAATGAGCGTTCGCAAATTCAAAATAAGGCCACCGCAATGGCTGTTCTGCAATCGAAACTCTTGGAACGACGTCGGCAAGAGGAACAGGCGAAAATGAATGCTTTGAAGGGCGACAATTCAGGATCATGGGGCAACCAAATGCGCTCATATGTTTTAGCGCCATATCAAATGGTTAAGGATTTACGGACGGATTATGAAACTGGAAACACATCTGCGGTTTTAAATGGGGAAATTGATGAGTTTATTGAAGCGGGAATTCGTTGGCGCAGGAGTTCATAAATACAAGGCTTACATTCGCACCCTGAAGTACATTCGCACCCTGAAGTTCATTCGCACCCTGAAGTACATTCGCACCCTGAAGTTCATTCGCACCCTGTGTGTGGTCCACAATCACATCTGCAATTTGTAGCCGAAAATGCCGGTGTATTGGCTGAATCTCACACTTTTCACAGCCTGTATAGCGCGTTAGATGTGCGAATTCACTACATAGTTACATAAACTAAGGCCAGAGTGCTTGCGGGAAATAGGACGTGGGCCTGAACTTTTTCGGGAGATTTAGATGATTCGCTTTGAGAACGTCACCAAGGTCTACTCGGGACAAGAACGCCCTGCACTCGATTCCGTGAGTTTGGAAATAGTTAAAGGTGAGTTTGTATTTTTAGTTGGGTTATCGGGATCTGGTAAGTCAACTTTTTTGCGATTAATTCTGCGCGAGGATCGTCCTACTTCTGGAATCATCCATGTAGCGGGCAAAGATCTTGGAAAACTTGCTAACCACAAAGTTCCAGAACTACGTCGACAAGTAGGAACTGTCTTTCAAGATTTTCGACTATTACCCAATAAAACAATTACTGAAAATGTCGCCTTTGCACTTCATGTTTTAGGTTATTCACAAAAGGAAATCAACCGAGAGGTTCCAGAAGTTCTGGAGCTCGTGGGATTAGAAGATAAAGGCGATCGTTTGCCATCAGAGATTTCAGGTGGAGAACAACAACGAGTGGCAATCGCGCGTGCCTATGTGAGCCGCCCGCCGATCTTGATTGCAGATGAGCCGACTGGAAACCTTGACCCAGCTACAAGTGTGGGAATCATGAAGTTGCTAGATCGAATAAATCGGGAAGGTACCACCGTATTAATGGCTACCCATGATTCGGGAATAGTAGACCAGATGCGAAAGCGCGTTATCGAGTTAGATCTAGGCCACGTAATCCGCGACCAAGTTCGTGGCGTATATGGATATACGGGTTAGCGGCGAATTCAGATGAGTGAGGGATAAAAGATGCGTGCACGGTTTCTAGTAAGTGAAGTAGGTATTGGACTTCGCCGTAACTTGACGATGACCTTTGCAGTGATTGTTACAACTGCAATTTCATTGTCATTGCTTGGAATTGGTTTGCTCGCAAATGCACAAGTTGGCGCGATGAAAGACTACTGGTACGACAAGATTGAAGTTTCGGTATTTTTGTGCGGCTCACTTTCAGACGCACCCTCCTGTGCAGGAGGAATCGTCACATCGGCGCAGCGACTTGCGATTCAGCAAGATATTCAAAGTATGCCTGCCGTGGAGAGCGTTTTTTATGAGTCACAGTCACAGGCTTTCGCTCGCTTCCAAGAGCGATTTAAAGAATCTGCAATCGCTCAGAACGTGACCGCTGATCAGCTGCCTGAGTCCTTCCGCGTGAAATTAAAGGATCCCACACAGTTTGCCGTAATTGTTAGTGCATTCTCTGGCCGACCCGGTGTCGATGTTGTTCAAGACCAGAGAAGTATTCTGGAGAAATTTTTCAAGCTCTTAGAGGTTTTGCGCAATGGCGCGTTACTTGTTGGGCTGGCATCGGTATTAACTGCAGCACTGTTGATTAGCAATACTCTTCGTATCGCAGCTTTCAATCGTCGCCGCGAAACGGGAGTAATGAAACTAGTCGGTGCTTCTTCATGGTCGATTCAACTTCCATTTCTCCTAGAAGGTGTGATTTCGGCAATCATTGGATGGGCACTTGCAACAGGCTTACTGGCTGGCCTAAAGAGTGTTGTGGATTCAAAAGTTGCACCTTTGCTTTCGTTCACTAAATTTTTTGGTTGGAATGAAGTATGGGTTGCATCGGGCTATTTGTTTGCTACTGGCTTGCTGGTCTCAACGGTTGCGTCCGTGATTACACTGCGCCGTTACTTGAAGGTCTAACTCACGATTCATAACCCCTCATATGGGTTAGTTGTATTGCCACGCGTAAGCCCTACTCTGGGTTCATTACTTTTCCACGTATGAGCCCTCATCTGGGTTTGTTACTTTTCCATGCGTGAGCGCTCATCTGGGTTCGTTGTATTGCCATGTTTGGGTCTTGGCGAATCACTCTTAATGAGAGAATAAGCACCGCGACAATAAAGCGAGATTTCTCGTTTTTTCATTAAGGGTGGTGATGCGGTTATGGTTAAAGAGATTGGCCGCAAAGTAATTGCCCAAAATAAAAAAGCGCGCCACGATTACTCCATCGAAGATATTTTTGAGTGCGGCATGGTGCTCATGGGCACTGAAGTGAAATCACTTCGCCTCGGACGAGCTTCTCTTATTGATGGCTTCGCAATGATTAATGATGGAGAACTTTGGCTTAGCGGCGTCCATATTCCTGAATACACCGAGGGAACTTGGACGAATCACACGCCTCGACGTGAAAGAAAACTTCTCGTGCATAAGTCCGAACTCACTAAATTGACAGCAAAGCTTAAAGACTCAGGAACAACGTTGGTCCCACTTTCTCTGTACTTCAAAGATGGCAAAGCTAAAGTTGAAATCGCAGTTGCCAGGGGCAAGAAGTCGCATGATAAGCGGCAGGCAATCAAGGCCAGAGAGGCAGATCGCGAAGTCGCGCGAGTTGTGTCCCGCGGGAGTTCAGGTAAGAGCGGGAAAGCTTCCAAGCGTTACGAGGATTAACAGCTTTTTTGGTTAATCATTTATACTGAATTCACCGCCGCTTCGAAACCTCAATTTTTTGAGGTGATGTTGCGACGGCAAGTATTACTAAATTAAAGGCATGTACTACTAAATTATTAGTACTAAGTACTACTAAATTATTAGTGCCATGTACTAATTGACAATTAAATAGGGGAAAGAATTACGTTTCTTTTTCTCCAAACGTGACTTCATTCGCGCGTCAAAGTCCAGAGATTAGGTCTCTCAACTTTGGCCGATGCATCGAATAGAGGTTGACGACTTGGGGGTGAACGGTCTCGACTTTGGATGTTGAGGCAGGGGAAGCGGGCCGAGGAAGCCGGAATGATCTCGTAAACCAATAATCCGTGCAAAAAATAACTGCTGACACAAATCAGCAAGCTTTCGAACTCGCTGCATAAGCAAGTATC
>CANKCT010000058.1 GCA_947480465.1 Actinomycetota bacterium | reverse complement strand
TTGGGCACTAACAGTTCCGCACATGATTGTCACAGCTAGGTTAGACCGAGCCGCATTTAAAAGTTAAGAATCAGCCAGTATTTCGTAAGCCAGCTGCAACACCGTTAATCGTAAGCAAAAGTGCACGTTGCAAAATCGGATCCGCAGATCCTTCGGCCTCACGCACACGCTTGAGCAGGTTAATCTGTAACAAATGAATTGGAGACAAATAAGCATCGCGAACTTGCAAAGTACGGGCCAAAATTACTTGATCTCCAAGAAGCGAATCCTTCTTCGTTAAAAGAAGAATTTCAGCCACAGTTAAATCAAATTCAGCTTGAATTTTGTCTAAGAAATGATGTAACTCTTTTGGTACCAAGGCTTCTACATATCGTCGAGCCAGAACCAAATCAGTCTTAGCTAAAGTCATTTCAACATTACTAATAAAGGTATTGAAAAAATGCCACTCTTTAAGCATCGACGAAAGAGTTTCGGACTTACCGGCTTCACGTGCGGCTTTTAATCCTGAACCAACTCCGTACCAACCCGGGACAATCTGTCTGGACTGGGTCCAACCAAATACCCAAGGAATCGCGCGCAGTGAATCGAGTCCACCATGTGCATCTGGGCGACGCGAAGGTCGTGAGCCAAGGAAGAGATTTCCGAGCTGTTCAACGGGTGTTGATGCATAAAAATAAGCTGGCAGATCCGCATGGTCAATTAATTCACGATATGTCGCAAAAGAGTTGTCACTTACTAACTGCATGCAATCGCCCCATGTAGTCAACGCTTCTACTGATTGGCGTGGTCCTCGATTAAGAACTGTTGCTTCTAGAGTTGCAGCCAGAGTTAACTCAACATGCTCGCGCGCAAGTGAAGCAAGTGCGTACTTGTCACTAATGACTTCACCTTGCTCTGTCATTTTTATGTTTCCGTCAACTGATCCCCATGGAAGTGCGATGAGGGCCTCATACGTCGGCCCGCCACCACGACCGACAGAGCCTCCACGACCATGGAACAAGCGCAGTTTCACGCCGTATTTCATGGCAATATCGCGGAGTGAGCGTTGGGCACGATGGATTTCCCATTGGCTGGTTGCAATTCCAGCATCCTTATTTGAATCTGAATATCCCAACATTACCTCTTGAACATCACCGCGAATTGCTACCACCTGGCGATATGTGGGATTACTTAAGAGTTTTTCCAGAATTTCTCCCGCCGCACGTAATTCGGCAACGGTTTCAAGCAACGGAGCAAAACCAATTTTTGATTTATTCTCAGCGATTTTTACTAAACCAGCTTGACCGGCAATAACGACGGCAGCAATCAAATCATCTGCACCTTTTGTCATTGAAACTATATAAGTTTCAATCGCTTCAGGACCAAAGCGGTCAATAAGATTGTTAATCGCAATAAAAGTATCTAAAGTCTTTTTACCTGCCGCATCAAGTGAACCGCAGTCTAGAGTTTTTCCACTATGTAAAAGTTCAGTCAGGATTTCAAATTTTTCATCATGAGATTTATCTAAATAACCATCTACACCAATTAGTTGGTTCAATAGAAAGTGATGTGCATCAGAATGTTCTCGCACATCCATTGTTGCGTGTGTAAGACCGAAAGCGGCAACGGTACGAATCGTGCGCTCCAACAGACCGGTGGCAATCAGTTCACCTTTGTGTTCAAAGAGTGAATCACGCATCAACGTTAAATCAGCCAAGAGCTCGGATGTGTCCTTGTAATCACGGTGGGGCACATGCGGAGCATCTTTTGCATGGCGATCACGGGTGAGTGCAAGGCGATGGACAATCGCAGTAGCTTTCAGACGGTATGGCTCTTCAGCGTTTAAGCGCAAAAAGCGAGCCTCAAACTCAGGGATGTGGGTTAGATCTTTTTTCACTGATGCCGTTAGCTCAGGCGTAGCCCCAACAATTCGTGTTGAAACCGACAGTAATTGACGGAGCGCATCCATCGCTGCAATCGTTACCCGGATCGCATGCCCCACCTGTAAAACCATGGCATCAGTGGTTATCTGCGCAGTGACATTGGGATTTCCATCGCGATCTCCACCTATCCAGCTACCGAAAGAAAGTGGACGTGCAGTGACAGGAAGATCAATTCCAATTCGCTTAACTTCACGAGAAAATTCGTTTAAAACTTCTGGCACTGTCTGCCGGAATAAATCATCAAGGTAATACAAAGCATTCATCGCTTCATCGAGTGGTTCAGGTCGGTCAAGACGTAGCTCATCGGTTTGCCACAACAAATCAATTGTTTCAGCTAAGCGCTCACCTTGTGATGGATCACGAGGGTTATCAAGAAGTTCAGCGACGCGTCCCATTTTGTTGAGAACAGATCTGCGCGCAGCTTCAGTTGGATGCGCAGTGAACACTGGCCGTACCGACATGTCATTAATCCATTGTGAAATCTCTTCACGATTTAGTTCATGGCCCGGTGTTTGCGAAACGAGCGCGGCTTCAATTTTGTCGACTGCACGTGAAATCCACGATCCACTTTCTGCACGTGAATCGGCAATGACTCGTGAACGGTGGACTTGTTCAG
Source organism: Actinomycetota bacterium (assembly GCA_947480465.1). GTDB lineage: Bacteria > Actinomycetota > Actinomycetes > Nanopelagicales > Nanopelagicaceae > Planktophila. The sequence goes on along the minus strand of CANKCT010000058.1, from coordinate 3,224 downwards.
CAACGTTTGCTAAGTGAAAATAAGTACTAAATGCACGAACTAACTGCACTGAATCTTCCAGTGAAAGCGCGGATAAAACTTCAACTCCATCACCTTCGCGAACTGCTTTACGGACTTTTTCAACGAGTTCAAGAAGTTCGGGACCTTCCTGGCGAACCAGAGTTTGCCCAAGTAAATCTCCCAATCGGCGCACATCTGCGCGCAGGTCAGCATCATCTGCTGCAATTGCGTTGGGTTTTGCGCTCACTGGTGAATCCTCTCAGGTATGAGCCTGTGCTCAAAATAAATTAGACTTACGGCCTGCGAGCCCCCTCCCATTGGGAGTTGGGGCCTATAGACGTTTGGGGGTGTGTGATGCGGGGATTGATTAACTCTTTGCCCAAGGTCTCTGACAAATCTCACATCGTGGCACCTTCAGCGATGTATCCATTTCTTATTGCCGCCCGCGCCGCTGAAAATCCACTATTAATCATTACGAGCTCGAGTCGAAGCGCCGAAGATCTAGTCAACGAACTCCGCGAACTTCACGGCAATGTGAAGGAGTTTCCAGCGTGGGAAACTCTGCCACACGAGCGATTGAGTCCGCGTAGCGACACCGTCGCACGGCGAATCGAAACGTTGTATTCATTGCAAGCACCGCAAAGCATTCATCCAATTGTTGTAACGCCTGTGCGTGGCGCAATACATCGCATCATTGGTGATCTCGGCAAATTAAATTTGATGACCTTAGAGATTGGTCAAGAGCAATCACTTGATCTATTGGTGCGGCACTTATCAAGCTTGGCTTATTCTCGAACAGATTTAGTTGAGCGACGAGGTGAATTTGCAGTTCGTGGTGGAATCATCGATGTCTTTTTACCTTTGAGTGCACATCCAATTCGTATCGATTTCTTCGGCGATGAAATTGAAGATATTAGTTACTTTGAAGTCGCTGATCAACGTACTTTTGCCCCGGTCATTGGCAGCATCAGTATTTTTCCTTGCCGCGAATTTCTGATTACACCAACAATTCGAGCAAACGCCAACGAACTCAAGGAAACTTTGCCAGGTGCGCACGAATTACTAGAAAAAATTAGTGAGGGAATCTCATTTGAAGGTATGGAGTCATTGATTCCACTCTTAATTGATGAAACCGAAACGTTGATTTCACGAATGCCACCAAATACTCAAATCATTTTTATTGACCACGAGAGAATTAAGTCACGAGCCGCAGATTTACTTGCTACAAATGAAGAGTTTCTCAATGCATCTTGGTCAAATGCAGCACATGGGGCAGTTGCACCAGTCCATGATGGCTCTGGCACTTATATGACCTGGAGCGAATTATCGGATGAAATTAACGCTCATTCCTTAACGAGTGCGACATTAGCGCCATTCGGCAGTGATTTAGCCGATGAAACTGAGTTTTTGGATTATCGCGCCATTGACCCGATGCGCGGAGACATCGATCGCACGATTGCAGCTTTACGTGAAGCCGTTGAGGCGCATTTCACTGTTGTCTTTGCGACACATGGACATGGAATGTTAGAACGCTATGCCGGGATTTTCCGAAATGCTGATTTGCCTGTCCATATCGTTGAAAAACTCACCGCTACCCCAACTAAATCAAGCGTGCATTTAACGACATCGGTTATTGCCCATGGCTTTGAAAGTCAGAGCGAGCAAATCTTTTTCATGACCGAGCGGGATTTAACTGGCAGCAAAGGCAGCGTTAAAGATGGCGAACGTTTGCCATCAAAGCGTAAAGCCGCCATCGACCCATTAGAGCTACGTGCGGGCGATTATGTTGTTCACGAACAACACGGAATCGGACGCTATATCGAATTAGTTCAACGCACTGTCGCAGATGTAACAAGAGAGTATTTAGTTATCGAATACGCATCGGCAAAACGAGGCCAACCCGGAGATCGCATATTTGTTCCGACTGATGCACTTGAGCAAGTAAGTAAATATGTAGGCGGTGAAGCGCCAACTGTTCACCGTATCGGTAGTGGCGAATGGCAAAAAGCAAAGGGCCGTGCCCGTAAAGCTGTGCGCCAAATTGCTGGAGAGTTAATCCGCTTATATGCGGCGCGAACAAGTTCGCCTGGTTTTGCATTTTCACCAGATACGCCGTGGCAACGTGAATTAGAAGACTCTTTTTCATATATTGAAACACCAGATCAACTTGCAACAATTAATGATGTTAAAGCAGATATGGAACGCCCATATCCGATGGATCGAATCATCTGTGGCGATGTTGGTTACGGAAAAACTGAAATTGCAATTCGTGCAGCTTTTAAAGCGGTTCAAGATGGCAAGCAAGTTGCCGTTTTGGTGCCAACAACGCTTCTGGTACAACAACACTCAAAGACATTTGCCGAACGCTATGCGGGCTTTCCTTTAAAAGTCGCTGGGCTATCACGTTTTAATACGGCCAAAGAAAGTAAAGAGGTTATGGAGGGCCTGCTCAAAGGCACGGTGGATGTCGTGATTGGCACCCATCGAATCCTGTCTAATGACGTTATTTTCAAGGATTTGGGCTTAGTAATTGTCGATGAAGAACAGCGCTTTGGCGTTGAACAAAAAGAGGCACTTAAAAAAATGCGGACCACCGTGGATGTCCTGGCGATGTCGGCGACACCAATTCCGCGAACCCTTGAAATGGCTGTCACTGGTATTCGCGAAATGTCCACGATCACAACACCACCCGAAGAACGTCATCCAATTTTGACGTATGTGGGACCGGCAGAAGAAGGCCAGATTACTGCTGCAATTCACCGTGAACTCTTGCGAGATGGTCAGATTTTTTATCTGCATAACCGTGTAGAAAGTATCGATCAAGCTGCATCGCGTCTTCAAGAATTAGTACCTGAAGCGCGAATTCGAATTGCCCACGGTCAGATGAGTGAAGGTGCATTGGAAGATGTGATTCTTGGTTTTTGGAACCGGGACTTTGATGTTTTAGTCAGTACAACAATTGTTGAAAGCGGTTTAGATATTCAAAATGCAAATACTTTAATTGTTGAACGTGCGGACCGCTTTGGTCTATCGCAACTTCATCAACTGCGCGGCAGAGTTGGCCGTGGACGCGAACGTGCTTATGCATATTTTCTTTATCCGCCAGATCAACCATTATCTGAACTCGCCCACGAGCGGTTAACAACAATCGCGGCAAATACAGATTTAGGTTCTGGAATGCGCGTTGCCTTAAAAGATCTCGAAATTCGTGGCGCTGGAAATCT
>CANKCT010000057.1 GCA_947480465.1 Actinomycetota bacterium | reverse complement strand
GATCCATTCGGACCAACGAATCCACAGATTGTTCCTAGAGGGACTTCAAAAGTTGCGTGGGATACGGCCATTCTTTCTCCGTATTTTTTGCTCAAATCCGTAACTGAAATGGCGGTATTAGACATACTGCTCACTCTGCCACAATTAATCTATGAATACACCTTGGGGATATCGCCCGCGCAATCAGCGCGAAGAACCTCAGTGGGATTTGCATCTGCAAACTCATGCCATTCGCAGTGGTCTTGCACGTTCAGGTTTTGGCGAGACTTCTGAAGCGCTTTATTTAAATAGCGGCTTCACTTACGCATCTGCTGAAGAGGCATTAGATTCATTTGCCGAAGAGACTGAGCACTTTTTATATAGCCGTTTCCATAATCCTACGGTTGCCATGTTTGAGCAACGACTCGCTGCTATTGAAGGTGCAGAATTCTGTGTCGCAACGGGATCAGGGATGTCTGCCATGTTTGCTTCCATTGCTTGCCTGGTTGAACAAGGTGACCATGTTGTTGCATCTGCCGCAATGTTTTCCTCTTGTCACGTAGTAATTACGGAGCTGCTACCGAAGTGGGGGGTGACTTTCGAGCTTGTTAAAGGCAATGATCCTTCTGCTTGGACTACTGCATTAAGCAAACCAACAAAAGTGGTGTTCATCGAAACACCAAGTAACCCATTAATGGAAATCGTTGATATCGCGATGGTGAGCGAACTTGCGCACAAAGTTGGTGCAACAGTAATCGTCGATAATGTCATGGCTTCACCTGTATTACAAAAACCACTACAGCTTGGCGCAGATGTTGTGATGTATTCGGCAACAAAACATATTGATGGACAAGGTCGAGTTTTAGCTGGAGCGATTCTTGGATCCGCATCCTACATACAAGAAAAGGTGATGCCATTTACGCGCCACACTGGACCGGCGCTAAGCCCTTTCAATGCTTGGGTGCTTGTTAAATCTCTTGAGACGATGGAGCTCCGCGTTGAACGCATGGTTTCAAATGCACAAATTATCGCCGAATTTTTAGAAGCTCGTCCTGAAATAAAGTCTGTGCGCTTTCCTGGACTTAAATCTCACCCAGATTACGCACTAGCAATGAAGCAAATGTCAGGTGGTGGAACCACTATTGGAATTGAGTTTGCTGGAAATCAAGAACAGGTTTTTACCTTTATGAATAAGCTCCGCGTGATTGATATTTCAAACAACTTAGGCGATAGCAAATCATTAATAACTCACCCTGCAACTACGACACATCGTCGATTGGGGCCAGAAGTTCAGGCTGAAATGGGTATCACGCCATCAGTCTTGAGACTTTCTGTCGGATTAGAGCATTCAACAGATTTAGTAAAAGATTTAACTCAAGCACTTAGTTGAGCTACAACAAGCACTACTGAAAGCAAACTTAAGTAAGTTATTGACCACTGAAAGATTTTTCCGGCAGTTTTGTCATAGTTCGGAGCGCTATCGTTAAGCGCGATTAATTCACGAGCAAATACCAAGCCAAGTAAAACTGTCACTACTAATGACCATATAGGTAGTTCAGCGGTAACAATTAGCCAAATGGAAGATGCAATCATCAATATTGTGTGAAACCACATTTGACGATGAACTTGTTCTTTTGAAGCTACAACAGGAAGCATTGGGATGCCAGCTGCCGAATAATCATCTTTGTACTTAATAGCAAGTGCCCAAAAGTGAGGTGGGGTCCAAAAGAAAATCACGAAGAAGAATGCTAGAGCTGCCGTTGAAAGCGAGTTGGTTACAGCCGCCCAACCGATTAAAACTGGCATGCAACCAGCTGCACCACCCCAAACAATATTCTGAGAAGTTCTGCGCTTTAAACCTAGTGTGTAGACAAATACATAAAATGTAATTGCAATCAAGGCCAATAGCGTTGCTAGTGGAGTTGTGTAGTACCAGAAGAGTATGAGTGAGAAAATTCCAATCGCTGTTGCAAAAATCGTAGCGTTTGATTTGCTAATCACGCCCGTAACAATTGGTCGCTTGGCAGTTCTTTCCATTAACTTATCAATGTCACTTTCAATCACCATATTGAATGCATTTGCGCTACCTGCCGATAGTGTCCCCGCGATTATTGTTGTTGCGACTAAGGAAAAGGATGGGAGGCCTTTCGCTGCTAGGACCATGGCGGGGAGGGTTGAAACTAAGAGCAGCTCGACCACACGTAGTTTCATGAGATCCAAATAGCCGCCTACGATGCTTTTCACTGTCCTAGATTACTCAGCAACCTAGTATCGGCTTCACAGTTCCCTCTCAGCCTTTGGGATTACCATCTGGCATAAGAAAAGGAGCACCACATGACACCTCCAAAAAAACCTGAATGGATCAAGATTGTTGAATCGGATAATCGTCCTGCAATTCGGAAATCTTCAAAAGGTCTACCCGTTATTGCCCTTTTGGCAGTAGCTGCAATCATTGGCGTCGGTGCTGTAGTAGCTCAAACTCCGGGCGAAAGTCCAGCACTTGCAGTGGAGAGTGCTTCTCCATCTCTCCAAAGTTCACAGCCAAGTGCATCAAGTCAATCGACATCAAGTCAATCGACACCAAGTGCTTCCATCACGACCGTACATTCTCGTGCCAAAGAATCTCTTGCGTCAACGGTATCCCTGGCTCCATCGAGCGTTGCAAATCCAGCCATTGCAAATCCAGCCATTGCAACTATGCCCACGGGTGGGGAAGATGATGACCATGAGGGTAACGAAGAAGAAAGTGGACATAAAAATCATGGTGAATATGACGATGATGAAGACGACGACGATGATGAAGACGACGATTAATTCCTAACCATTACAGTTAAGGCATGCGCCGTAACTTTATAGTTCTTACAATAATCTTCGCGCTCTGCGCGTTTCTAACTCCAGCGCAGAGCGAGGTTTTAACTAGCCAAACAAAGATGTCACTTGTTAAAACAATAAATGGTTCTATCTCACCAAAGTCCGTGCGATCATCTGGTACCGGCATAGTCAGTGCTCATAACATGATGTATCGACACAGTGTGACGATTTATGATGCCAATACCTTTGAGTTGATTAAGACAATTTCTGACTCAGTAAAGTTGTCAAAGTTTGGTTATTCAAAATACTCATCAGTTTATAAAGGTGCACCCGTTGAAGGTGCATATTCTCCTGATGGACAATATTTATATGTTACAAATTATGCAATGTACGGAAAGGGCTATAGCCGTGAAGGCCATGACACTTGTTCGCCCGCTTCAAATTACGATAAAAGTTTTCTTTATCGAATAAATCTTGGCAACTACGAAATTGATGCTGTTTATCCTGTTGGTTCAGTGCCTAAAGTTGTAGAAGTTACACCAGATAACAAATACATCTTGGTCTCAAATTGGTGCTCCTATGATCTGAAAGTCATCTCTGTAGCCACTCAAAAAACCGTGAAGAGTTTGAAAATTGGTAGATACCCAAGAGGAATTGCTGTTAGTAACGATAGCAAAACTGCGTATGTCGCAGAAATGGGTGGAAGTCGAATTCATGTAATCAATTTAGAAGATTTTTCAATCTCCTACATTCCAATCGGAGTAACTCCTCGTGCAATCGTCTTATCACCTGATAACACAAAGATGTATGTCACGCTGAATTTTTCAGGCAAAGTTGCAGCTTGGGATTTAGTGAAAAACAAAAGTTTAGGTACGGTAACAACTGGAAAAGCGGCTCGATCATTAGCAATATCTAGTGATGGAAGTGCATTATTCGTCGTCAATTACACAAGCAATAGCATTTCAAAAGTACGAACCAGTGACTTGAAAACCCTTCAAACAATTAATGCATGTAGCGAACCGATTGGCGTAACTTTTGATGTTCCAACGCAACGCACTTGGGTTGCCTGCTATGGAGGATCTATAAAGGTCTTCGCCAATAACTAGTTAAGGTATTGAATCTGCTTCCGAAATTTCAGCAGGGATGTTGGGTGCGGCGATTCGACCAAGAATCCGATCAATAGCATCTCGGACTTTTGAGGCAGATTTGTTGCCACGAGAAATTTCATCGGCAAGAGTCACAAAGATATATTCTCGATCTTTTGATTCCACATAACCTGCGAGAGTGACTGTTCCATTGAGAGTGCCGGTTTTGGCACGAACAAGACCAACTGCACTTGGTGCTGTTGTGAGAAATCTAGATTGAAGTGTTCCCGATACCCCGCCAATCGGAAGTGACTCATAAAACCTTTTGAATATCGCATCATTGCGAACTTTAAATAAAAGTTGACCCATGATCTGTGCCGTAATTCGATTTTCTTTAGATAAACCACTTGCATCAGCCGCAACTAGCTTGGTTGGGTCAATGTCAAAATTTGTTAGGATCTCCGAAAAAGTTAGTGCTACGCCTGTTTGGTTGAAAGAATTACCCGCAGCTCGTGCCGAAAGTCGTGCTAATCGATCGGCGAGTTGATTATCACTCCATTTAACCATGTAATCGAGGATGTAAGAAAGTGGTGGAGATGAATCACCCACAACATATGAAGCTGAATTGCGTGAGGCCACTTCGCTGCTGACCGCTTTCATGGTTGGTTTAAATCCACGTCGCGCCCAAAAACTCTTTAAATTTGCAACATCCTGTGAGTACAAACCTGAGTACATAACAGTTATTTTCTTAAGTGATCCTCCATTTACCTTCTTTAATGCACTCATTGAGTTGAAGGCAAGATAAGGTAAAGATTCTCGTTTCATTTTTCGTGCAACGCTATGGCTAAGGCTAATCCAGGGGTCATAACTACCTTGAATCACTAAGTTTTTTTCTTTCACCCCTAAAGATATTTGCGTAGTAAATATTGAGCCCGGATCTAAGTGCTTGAGAACTGCTACGCCTGAAAGAATTTTCATTAGCGATGCAGGTTTTCGCTGTGAAAATGAATTTCTCTCATAAACAGTCTCTCCTGTTGTGCCATCAATCAAAATCATCGCAGGATTAGCAAGTAACGGAGCTCTCAGCAGCTGATCAAATGCCGCCGGAATCGATTCCACTGAAAGGACTGCTCTTGCTGGGACAACTCCAACTGCCGTAATTAGGGCAAGGAGAATCGCAATGATTCTTTGACGCATGCGGCAGTCAGTTCCACAATGAAGCTATAAGAATGTTTATTGTTGTTAAGCCAATTAAAGTTAACCAAGTATTTTTTGCAAGTTTTGGCTTTTTCACATTTCGATAGCTAATAGCAAGTATCAGGACCAAGATAATTAGTTTGATTCCAATTTTTGTGTGGTTGAGCACCTCATCTGGGTGCACCGTTGTGTACATGCCCACCAATGCAAGGCCTGCAATAAAGGCGGTTAGCCCAGCATGCAGGATTCCTGGATTGAGTTTTCGTGGACTTTTATTCCATTGCAGCAAAAGCAAGGAGAGAATCGCGATAACACAAAGGATGTGAATTGCATAGAAAATTGTGTTGATAGTCGTCATGCAACCAGTTTAGAGTGCATCCATGTCAACACCAACAACCCCAGGCACAATTGGACCGGGAGAGTTTTTTCCTGTCGTTGGTGTTGGACCGCATGATTTACCTTGGCCCGAGGGCGATCAATACGACCCAGAACTACTACTCAATGGTGATCGTCGAAATGTATTAGATCATTACCGTTATTGGAGTATTGAAGCAATTGTTGCTGATTTGAACAGCAAACGCCATAAGTTACAAATTGCGATTGAAAATTGGCAACATGATTTAAATATAGGTTCGGTTGTTCGAACAGCAAATGCATTTAATGTTGCTGGTGTACATATAGTTGGTAAACGCGATTGGAACAAGCGTGGGGCGATGGTTACAGACCGATACCTGACTGTGCATCACCATCCAACAGTTGAAGACTTTGCAACGTGGTGCAGAGGAAATAATCTGCCCATTATTGGTATTGATAATCTTCCAGGATCTAAACAACTTGAAAGCGCTAATCTTCCAGAAAGTTGTGTACTTCTCTTTGGACAAGAAGGTGCTGGAATG
>CANKCT010000056.1 GCA_947480465.1 Actinomycetota bacterium | reverse complement strand
ATCAAGGGTAACGATTGGAAAGAGTGGCCTATTCGGGCCTTGTCAAATTTGGACTTCAGACTTTCATTCGGTGATTGATTATCAAACACAACTTAGAGTAAATCCTCCTGCGGATGTTTTCTTGGGATAATAAGTTATTGCCTTACAATCTAGAAAATTAGTAATTGTCAATGCACAAAACATATTGCTCTTACGAGCACCTGATAGCGTAATTTGCTGGGGTCAATTAGGGTAGGGGACTTGTAGAGCGTTTATGGTGGCGGTTGTCGAAAAAAGCTAATATCTTTGGAACAATGTTCGGTAAGTACTCTCGGTTTAAAAGAGTTTTATGTGAACCTTCTACTTTTTCAAAACTTAGAAGATTGTACTTTTCCCAATCTCGTAATGGCTGATTTCGAGAACAGAATAAAAGATGAACTTGGAAATCTGGTTTAGTAGTCAATTTATGTTTTAAAGCCAGCCCGCCAATATGAAGTAGGAAGAACTCGTAAGAACTTTGATTGCGTGCTTTAATTCGCCTCTTGACCGATGCTTTGAAATCCATTGGTGGTCGCGTTGCTAGATCCAGTACGCGATCGAGGTTTGACTTAATAAGATATTTTCTTTTAGACATTGAAATTTGATTAGCAAATCCACACTGATCCAAGTTGATCATTTTCACCTCTCTGCCGAGGGCTCGCAAATTCATTCCAGTTACGCAGGAAATCACAGACCCAGCTGAGTGGCCTAATAAGTGGACCTCTCCTTCAGGAAACTTCTCATGTATCTGCTTGGCAGCCGAAAGAGCCATCTCTTCAACGGTTTTTTCGACATTTTCCATTGTATGAAGCCCTTTTGGCTCGATGACGACTAAGGGTTGATTTTGACCGACCGCATCCGCAAACTCTTTAAAATAAATCGCAGTTATACCAGCACCTGGAAAGATAAATATCGGGGGCTCTGATCCAGTCTTGTTAATCTCAACGATATTGCTTTCTAAAAATGCGTCTTCATTTTCCAGGAAGTGGCCTATAGATTCTGCGTTTCTATGCTTTAAGAAAATAGATGGATTAATCCTTGAATACCCAAATTTGCTTGCTTCGACTTCAAACTCCACGGCACTAAGTGAGTCCATTCCTGCGCCAAAAATGTCTTCGGTTAAGGTTAAATCTGGTTTATTGAGAACCTTCTGTAGCTGTCTAAGTGCAAATTTTTCATATCTATTTAATTCTTTGGACTCGTCACTACTTCTCCATCTCTCCCAGGTATTACTGAGAAGGAATTGACGATCTATTTTACCGTTTGCATTTAGTGGAATTTTTTCATGTTTGACTAGTTTTGTTGGAACCAAATGGCTAGACAACTTTTCTAAAAGAATGTCATATATATTTTTTGGTTCTAATTTGGAGCCGGCCTCTAATACAAGATGTGCTACTAAAGTGGATTTACCTTTTTCATCGGTTTGTGGAATAACTGTCAACAATTCAATTCCTGGAATTAATCTTAGTACGGCTTCTGATTCCGATGGTTCTACGAGTCGACCATTTATTTTTATCAGGTCATCATGGCGACCAACAAAGTAAATAGTTCCGTCACTATTTACTTTGACCAGGTCACCGCTTGCGTATTTACGAACACCGTCGTCAGTTTGATAGAACTTTTGTGCGGTTAATTCCTTATTCTCAAAATACTCTTGTGCTAAACATCCCGTCATTACCAACTCATTAAGATCAGAATCATCATTGATGGGGACTAATTCGAGATTTTGAAACTCATTAATTCGCGCAATTGGCACGCGGCCCAATCCAAGCACTTCATTTGGTTCAATCCGGAAGTGAATTATTGCTCCTGGGGCTTCAGAGGACCCGTATCTATTGGTGATTCTCGCCTTATTACCGGTGAGCGCTCTCAATTTCTCAATTTGAATCCAATCAGCGCTTTCACCATATATTGAAATGTCATTTACGGAATTAAGTGTCAACGATGCAGATTTGGTATCAAAAATTCGTTCTCCCAGTGATGTGCTTAATGCCAGATCGGTTATCTCTTCTGCATTTATAAACTTAATCATCTCATCGGCGGATTGGGATGGATTGATCATATAAACGTGGTTTCCGAGGCAGACACTCATCGCTTGTCTAGCTCCTGCGGTAAAGGCTAAAGAGGAGAATCTCCCCATTTTAAAGGTTATGCCTCCCTCGTTGGAATATTTCCTACTGTCTTCAAATAGTTCATCATAAGTAGCCCAATCCCACACGATGCCTTTTGGCTCTCCAGTCGAACCGGACGTGAATAAGACTGAAGCGGACTTTTCACTATCTATTTCTGGCGCAAGGAAAGAGCTTTCTCTTTTACGACCTACAAATATCTGTTCTATATCTGGGCCATCTATAGCTTCACTATTTGTATTGACCAAGAATCTAGGGTTTCCTAAACGTTTAAGAATAGAAGATAAGTATTCTGCGCTTATTTGCGAGTCAATTAATGCAAAGGGAGTTCTTGATCTAATCGCCGCGTGAAAGGCAATCACCGAATCTATATTTGACCCAAGAAGAATGGGCAAAAATTGAGTTGATTTTTCATTAATTGTAAGTGTGCTAGCGAAAGAATTCACTAATTCATGAAATTCCAATGCAGTTAATTTTTCAGTTACTGAGGCTAGAGTAATCCTTTGTGGGAATTCTTCAGCATTCTTCCTAATTGATATTGAACTCAGAGCTTCAAAATTCTCCGCTTGAGACATGTCAATATCCTATCGACTTCCCCAAGTGCAATCTGCTTTGATGGCATTTCGAGGCGCTACATCTTGCTCAATCTAATGATTAGTGATTGCGCCATTAGAACAGACTGAAATATCTGAAGTATTTAATCGTGTACCCGATAGCAATTAGGGTGAATCGCATCCCATCAAATACCTAGTTTTTTTCGATCTATAAGGTGTTCTGGTTGATAACCATATGCTGCGGTCCAACGTGAACAATCGGTTAGCGAACCATAGCCAGGAATGTCCTTGAGTATTTTTGTGTTGGGGTGGTACTTGGCCAACATCGCTTTTGTTGGAAATGGCGCTGTTGTATCGGGAGCGCCAAAGTTATAAGTTGTTGAACCCGCTGATTTTCTATCAAGAATTGCCATGATCCCTTGGGCCGCATCGCGAACATCCAAGTAACCCCAAAGAGATTTTGCGGCAACTTCCATCTGTTTTATATTGCCGTCCCGCTGCGCAATAGCATGCGCCTCGATAGCTTTCATGGTATTCACGAATGGCATACGTAGACCAACGAATGCTGTCTTTGAACGATTAGACCACATATCTGCTGTTCGCTCATTAACTTCTTTGCAGAGGGCATAGCTATCGTGGTGATGTTGAGGAAGCGACTCATCAAATGGCGCAAATTCTGGCGATGTCCACGCATCCGAAAATACTGTCCCATAAATAGAAAGACTTGACGCATAAATAACGACCTTAACCTTATGCGCAGCGGATTTCGCAAAAATTTTATAAGCCCAGCTCACATTATCTTCAAATACTTTTAAGCCGCGATCATCAAATTGTTCATGAATCACCGCGAGGTGAATGACGGCATCAAATTTGAACTTTAACGACTCGATGAAGTTTTCATCATTCAAGTCACCAAGAACAAATTTGACTCCTTTTGGAATATCTCCTGATTTACAATCTGTCGCGGTTACTTTATGACCTGCGGTAGCAAGGGTTTTCGTGACTTCTGTTCCGATTAATCCAGTAGCACCCGTAATGAGGATTTTCATTATGGGTGAATTTATCAGGAAGATTCCAAGCAGCAAACATGAGTTTATGTCTATCTGTTCTGGCGGAGACGAGGAGATTTGAACTCCTGAAGGCGATTAAACCTTACCTCGTTAGCAGTGAGGCGCACTCGACCGGGCTATGCGACGTCTCCGAGTTGCAGGCGTAGTTTACAGGGCGATTAGGCCTTCGCGCTAATGCTTGATTGAGGATGCCAGGGTGAAACATTAGGCTCGCGGGTATGGCTTATGACTATTCCAATAAAGTTATCGTAATCACGGGTGGTGCGGGTGGTATTGGTTCACATCTGGCGCGCGAGTTTTCTGCTAAGGGTGCTCATTTGGTTTTACTTGATATTAATCAGACACGGCTTGATGTTGTCATCTCTGAATTATCTGGGTCTGGCCACTTAGGTGTTGCCTTGGATTTAACAGATAGATCGGCAATAAACATTGCTATTGCAGATATTGCGAAGACGTTCGGTCGCATAGATGTCCTCATTCCTAACGCCGCAATTACCACTACCGATCGCTTTGATGTTCGGAGTACCGAAAGTATTGAATACGAACTCGACATTAATTTGCGCTCACCGCTGTTCATAATCCGTAGTTGTATGGATTTACTTAAAAAATCTGCTGACCCAAGAATTATCACCACTGTCTCATTGGGTGGAATTTTTCCACTGGGAGAAACTCCACTATATACAATTTCAAAATTTGGTCTCCGTGGAGCAATGTTGTCATTAAGTTTGGACCTTGCTGCAAAAGGAATTACGGCTGGCTCGGTTATGCCATCGGCAACTGATACTCCAATGCTTCAGAGAGAGGCAGTTGAGGGAGGAAATTCATTACAGTTCATGGATCCGCCTCAGAAAACTTCAGATGTAGTAAAAGCATTTTCAAAGATGTTAGATAAGCCAACTTTTGAGGTCTATCCAAAAGTAAGTGAGTCTTGGTTGGTAAGAATTGCAATGCTATTTCCAAATCAGCTACCGCGATTAATGCCTCTTTTTGTGGGTAAGGGTAACCGTGGTCATAAACGCTATCTCAATGAGTTAGAAGCTCGTGGAATTGCTCATCGCATAGATGGTCAGTGGCAGATTATCGAATAAGGCTTTCATAGGTGGTTTCATCTACTTCTGGCCAATCAAATCTGTCTCGCAAAATTGCTAGATAATTTAGATATGTTTCAACCTCTATGTAGTTTGTGTGGCGCGGACTGTCGATATATTTGTGCCCACCTGCTAAATCGGGATTATCAGTTGATTTAAGGTGTAGAAGCTCTTTGTAGTGCTTTCCGGTTGCCCTTGCGCGAATATCCAAAACAACCATTTGTGCCATCTCATCAAATCGTCGATAAGCAGCATCTGCAAACTCTGCGTACCCAATGAAATAGAGGTTTTCATAATTCCGCGAAAAGATCCGTAAATACAGCTGTGGTCTGCCATCTTTCCATTCGTCGTTCACTTGGTCTAAATAAGGCACAGAGTATTGATATCCCGTAGCTAAAATAATTTGATCAAGTTCTGCAAAACTTCCATCCTTAAATATCGCGCCGTTTTCTGTTATCTCTTCAATATCTGGTTTTGCTATGAGATCTCCATGACCAAGGTGATACAAAACTTGAGTATTCATAATCGGGTGACTGGCTAGTAAATCGTGGTCTGGTTTAGGAAGGCCAAAGCGAGTCAAATCACCGACAATAGTGTCCACGAGTTTTGTAACATCTCCTGTAATCGAGACACCTTTAGGTGGTTGAATCTTCCCTGACATAAGCGCATCTGTTGGTAAACCAAAAATGTATTTAGGAATGAAGCGATATCCCCGGCGGACAGAAAAATAAGCTTTCTCTGCAAACCGTGCGGCGTCAGAAGCAATATCAACACCAGAATTTCCTGCCCCAACCACTAATACTCGCTTACCCTCTAACTCGCTAGGAGATTGATACTCCACTGAGTGCAGTATTTTTCCTTGAAATTTCTCTTCGCCTTTTATTTCTGGACGATTCGGGTGCCAAGTAACTCCTGTTGCATTGATGAGTCCATCATAAATATTGGTTGTGCCATCGGTGAGTGTTACTCCCCATTTTTTCTCTGGCAAAGGCGTTGCCAATAAAACTGAGGTGTTGAATATAACCCTTCTCTTTAAATCGTATTTGTCGGCGAAGTCTTTAATGTAGTCGCGGATCTGATGCCAACTTGGATAGTCCGGAAAATGTGAGGGCATAGGAAAGCCATAAAAACCACTTGTAT
>CANKCT010000055.1 GCA_947480465.1 Actinomycetota bacterium | reverse complement strand
TCTTGTTCCCTATTTAACAACCCATCAAGGCATAGAACTTGAAACTCTGTGCAAAGAGTTTGATGTAACGCAATCACAAATTGTTGCCGATTTAACAACTCTATGGATGTGTGGACTACCTGGTTACACAGCTCTAGAACTTATGGATCTTTCCTTTGACTCGGGTTTTGTAACAATTCATAACGCTGAAACACTTTCACGACCCCGTTCGCTCAACGATGAGGAATCTATTGCCCTCTTGCTGGGCCTTGATTTGATTATTCAATCGCTACCCGATGATCGGGAGGATTTAAAAATCCAGGCACTCGACCTGATTCAAAAACTTTCTGCACGTAGCTCTTTAGGTTCACAGTTAAGAGCTGTCCCAAGCACTCCGGGGAGTATTCGCGCCACGATCCAAAAGGCCGTCACTGCAAAAAGCAGTTTGACTCTGGTTTACCATTCTTCTTATTCGGATACAGTTTCAGAACGTAGTGTGCTTCCATTAGAAATATACGTACTCGACGGCAGTGAATATTTACGTGCTATCTGCCAAAATGTTCATGCACTCAGGAACTTTAGACTTGATCGTATTCAGTCGGCAGTAAGTGCTGAAAATGTTGAAAGCACGAATCAGAGTTTCGATGCTGGTTCAGATGCGAAAACTGCTTATAGCGTCCGAACCCATGCGCGACCCAGGGCCGTCATGGAGAGATTCTCCATTCAAAAGAGCGACTTTGACCAAGTAGTTGAAACCAGCTCTTTTTCAACTGAGTGGATCCGACGTTCCGTGCTGTCGTGTTCGGGGGATGCCGAATTAGTGTCTCCGGTGAAAATCAGGGCAGAGATAACCAAGGTAGCCCAAGTGCTACTTAATCGTTATAAAGCTGAGTAAGTTCACCTTCCTGGGGTAGTCAGATTAAGGTAGCCTTTGGTCACGTAATTACTCATACAAGAGGGAGTTTGCCCGATGTTTCTGCGCGAACCTAGTCACATATTAATTCTTCTCATTGTCATTCTTGTACTCTTCGGCGCAAAGCGCTTGCCAGACTCTGCTCGTTCGCTAGGAAGATCTATGCGTATTTTCAAGAGTGAGATGAAGGAGCTAAATACTGATGAAAAGAAAACCGAGGGCGATACTTCTCCAGAGAAGTAGTTAGTTATGGCGTCAAAATCAGACGCACGGATGCCGTTACTTGATCATCTTAGAGAGCTTCGTAAGCGAGCTTTCCGCGCATCTGTAGCAATAGTCCTTGCATCTGCAGGTGGGTGGTTTTTCTATAATGAAATCATTACCCAGTTAGCCTTGCCCGTTTGTGATCTGAAAGCTGCGCAAGAATCGGGTGCAACAAACTGCGGGGCTTTATACATTAGTGGCGTACTTGGACCACTTAATTTACAAATCAAAGTAGCGCTCCTCTCTGGTGTAATTCTCTCTGCACCTTTTTGGCTGTATCAGTTGTGGGCCTTTATTGCCCCAGGTCTTCACCGAAAAGAAAAGCGCAATTCTATTTTCTTCCTAGTTTCCGCAACACCATTTTTCGCTGCAGGGGCAACGCTTGGATACCTGGTGCTTCCAATCGCTATTAAAGTTCTTTTTGGATTTACTCCTAATTCACTAGCTAACTTAGTAAAGTTTGATGATTACCTTGACTTCGTCATGAGAATAATCCTGATCTTCGGTTTAGCTTTTGAACTCCCAGTCTTTCTTGTAACTTTTAATTTGATCGGATTTTTACGAGGTGAAACTATTCTCAAACCTTGGCGAATCTGGATTTTTTCAATTGTCCTATTCACTGCGGCGTTCACTCCAACGGCTGATCCATTTACAATGCTTCTCTTGGCCCTTCCCTTATGTGCTCTCTACTTTATGGCAGGGGTAATAGCCATGTTGGTAGATAAACGTCGCGACCGGAAAGTGGACTCAACGCAAATCGCTCCGTCAGCCATTGAAAGTCCAACACCTATAAAGGAATAGCGCGATAAGGTCGCCTCATGTGGGCCTTAGCAATCAACCCAACTTCGGGCTCTGGCCGGGGCGCGGAGGTTGGTCGCTACGTTGCGAATTTCCTTCATGCGCATCAAGAGCCCTATCAAATAGTTTCTGGCGAGAGTGCCACTGATTTACTTGATCAACTCTCAGGTTTCATCACTAACCACAGTTCGCCTCGAGGTGTTATCGCTGTTGGGGGAGATGGTCTATTTCATTGCGTCATACAACAAACCGTTCCAGCAAAAATTCCGTTAGCGGTTATACCTGCAGGCACTGGCAATGATTTTGTGAGAGCTTTAGGTTGGCCCTTAAAAGAGCTTGATGATTATCTGCAACGCATTATTTCAACACCACCAAGTCAGATTGATTTAGGTTTTGCAGATGGTGAGTGGTTTGGGGCGATACTTTCGACCGGCTTTGATTCTATTGTGAATGAAAAAGCAAATTCGATGCGCTGGCCTAAAGGGCCAATGAAATACAACTGTGCAATTGCGATCGAGCTTCCTCGATTCTCACCTCGCCATTACGAAATAACCCTCGACGACAGAAAAATTTCAACCGAAGCAATGCTTATCGCTGTTTCAAATGGCCAATCTTACGGTGGGGGAATGTTGGTGTGTCCGGATGCCCAAATAAATGATGGCTACTTCGATGTCATGGTATTGCATCCAGTTTCTAAATTAGAATTTCTCAAAGTGTTCCCGCGAGTTTTCAAAGGCACACATGTGACCCATCCGGCGGTCGAGATCGTGCGTAGCAAGAGTATTGAAATTAGAGCTGATGCCGTTGCATACGCAGATGGTGAACGTATTGGTGAACTTCCTATTTCGGCGAACTGTATTCCTGAGGCCATGTCGACATGGATACGATGACAACCCCTGCTGAGAAGTTCGCAGCGGCCAAGCGCCGAGCCGCACATCCTGTGACCCAAGAATTTCTCCTAACCTTCGATTTTGAATTCGATGCATTCCAAATAGCGGCCTGTCAGGCGGTAGAAGAAGGAAATGGTGTTCTAGTTGCTGCACCAACGGGAGCTGGAAAGACAGTAGTTGGTGAATTTGCGGCTTTCTACGCGCTCGGGCAAGGAAAGAAATGTTTTTATACAACTCCAATCAAGGCGCTTTCGAATCAGAAATACTCCGAATTTGTAGCCAAGTTCGGTGAAGAAAAAGTCGGATTACTGACCGGTGATACCAGCATCAATGGCGAAGCTGACATACTTGTGATGACAACAGAAGTTCTGCGAAACATGTTGTATGCAGGCTCTTCAACCTTAACGAATCTTGGCTACGTTGTTATGGATGAAGTCCATTATCTAGCTGATAAGTTTCGAGGCGCGGTTTGGGAAGAAGTCCTCATTCACTTAATGGAAAGTGTTCAAGTTATTTCCTTGTCTGCAACAGTTTCAAATGCAGAAGAGTTTGGTGAATGGTTAGGCGAGGTGCGCGGCAATACGACTGTCATCGTGAGCGAAGTAAGACCGATACCCCTTTACCAACATGTGCTCATTGGCAATCGCATGCTTGATCTCTTTGATAGACCCGGACAGATCAATCCAGAGATTTTGCAGCGCGAGCGAGAAGCCATGCGCAAGTCCGCTCTGGATCGCCAACGTCGTGGCCGCTATAACGAGCCGAAGGAGCGCTTATCTCGATCAGAGATTATTGAAAAACTTCACCACGAAAACATGTTGCCAGCCATAACGTTCATATTTTCCAGGGTTGGCTGTGATGCAGCAGTCAAACAGTGTTTAGCAGCTGGTATTCGCTTAACATCACCAGAGGAGCGAACAGAAATCAAAGCGACGGCACTTAAATACACTGCACACATCGCAGCAGAAGATTTAGAAGTTCTCGGATTCCATGAGTGGATGAGCGCACTTGAACGCGGGATTGCTGCGCATCACGCGGGATTGCTACCGAGTTTCAAAGGTGCAGTTGAAGATCTTTTTCAAAAAGGTTTAGTGAAAGCTGTTTTTGCTACAGAAACTTTGGCTTTAGGAATCAATATGCCCGCCCGCACAGTGGTCCTTGAAAAACTTGTGAAATTCAATGGTGAAGCCCATGTTCCGATAACCCCGGGGGAGTACACGCAGTTAACGGGTCGCGCTGGTCGACGAGGCATTGATATTGAAGGTAATGCCGTCATTCAATGGTCACCGACAGTGGATTCAGCGGCGGCAGCAGGATTAGCGTCGACAAGAACGTACCCACTTCGTTCATCATTTGCACCTTCTTACAATATGTCGATCAACCTAATTGCTAGATTTGGTAGAGAGCGTGCTCGTAGATCATTGGAATCATCGTTTGCCCAATTCCAAGCTGATCGGGCAGTTGTAGGACTTTCCCGTCAGATTCGCAAGAACGAGACGGCTATCGAAGAAATTCTTTCGAATGCGATTTGTCACCTGGGTGATTTTTTAGATTATGCAAGCATTAGACGAGAGATCAAAGAAGTAGAAGTTTTGTTGAGTAAACGCGATCACAAAAAGACTTTCGATAATCGTCAGCGCTCTCGACTCGAAAGCGATTTGGGCGATTTACGCAAATCACTTCGTAATCACAGTTGTCATAGTTGTAATGACCGCGAAGAACATGCTCGATTTGCCGAAAGGGCAGGAAGACTTAATCGCGAGAACGAAGGTTTACGTACACGGGTAGAGAGTCGCACTAATGTCATCGCCAAAACGTTCGACCAAATCTGTCAGGTGCTCAATCATCTCCAATACATCGAGGGTGAGAAACCAACTGCCCAAGGTAAAATCTTAACGAAAATATATACGGAGTCGGATTTGTTGCTGACAGAATCGATTCGTTGTGGACTCTTTGATGACCTCAATTCAATCGAACTACTTTCGATTGTATCCTGCATGATTTTTGAGTCTCGTTCAGTAGAAAAATTTGCGCCAAAGATGCCAAGCGCTAAAGTGAGTTCAGCTCTCACCGAAGTCATCTCAATTTGGGCTCAGTTGGAGGAGATAGAGGTTCAGTACGGGGTTAAGACTCAGCGTGAACCTGATGCTGGGTTCTGCTGGATAGCCTATAAATGGGCGAGTGGCGGTTCACTGCAAAGCGTGCTTAAAGGCAGTGACATGTCGGTTGGTGATTTTGTTCGTTCAACTAAGCAGTTAGTTGATCTGCTGAATCAAATCGCTGGCGCAAGCGAAAAATTACGTCCCAACTGCAGGGAAGCGGTCAAACGTATCGATAGAGGTGTGGTCTCATATCTCATGGGGGAAATATGACATTAATGCTCTTAGATAGCGCTTCCCTTTGGTACCGGGCTTATTACGGAATGCCTGACACATTAGTCGCACCGGATGGAACATCAGTAAACGCTATCCGTGGATACATTGACATGACTGCCAGACTAATGAATGTCTATAAACCAAATCGATTAGTAGCTTGTCTCGATGGTGATTGGCGTCCTAGTTGGAGAGTCGATATTTTCCCTGCATATAAAGCTAATCGTCTTGAGGAAGAAAGTGATGAGGAAGAAGAGCCCGAAACTTTAACCCCGCAAATTCCTATTCTTTTAGATTTATTGGATCTATTTGGTATACCCGTTGTGGGCGTGGATGACTATGAAGCTGACGATGTCATGGCCACGTATGCAGAAAAAGAAAAAGGCCCGATACGAATCGTTACAGGAGATCGAGACCTATTCCAGATGGTCGATGACAAACGAGATATCAAAATTGTCTATCTTGCCAAGGGAATATCCCAACACGATTTGGTAGACATTAAATATGTTGCTAACAAATACGCAATTCCGGGCGACCGTTATGATCTCTTTGCAATGTTTCGTGGCGATCCATCTGATGGGCTGCCAGGCGTCAAAGGGATAGGCGAAAAGGGTGCTGCGGTGATAGCTAACAACTTCGCAACAGTCGAACAAGCATTAGAAGCTGCGCACTCCGCAGATGATTCCTTGCCACCGGCGTTAGCTAAGAAAATCATTGCTGGTGCGGATTATTTGAAAATCGCCCCTAAATTAGTCCAAGTTGCCCGTGATGCACCACTTCCTCAAGTTGATCTCTCAATTCCTAAAGCACCAAAAGATTTATCCGATATTTATCAATTCAAGGAGCGTTACGCATTAGGTGCAAGCGTTGAT
>CANKCT010000054.1 GCA_947480465.1 Actinomycetota bacterium | reverse complement strand
GCCAGGACGATACGACCTAGAAGTCGGCGCTAACGAACTCATCTACATGCGCAAGCTTTATAAATTTACTGTGTCAGCACAAGGTGTTGTTACATTTGATAGCCCTGCACCAAGTAAAGATGGGGATGGTAACTATTTACTTGCCCCACATATTTCAAATTTCTTCTATCAAATCGTAAACCCAGATACTAACCAGCCATTTTCGGGTATGAAAATAGGTGGGCAAGTAGATTTCTGTAATGCAGAAGTGTGTTCAGCAAGTGGAATAAATCAATCCGGCTTTGGTAGTCTTGCAATTCCGGTTGGAACTTTTGAACTCAATGTACGAGTAAATGTTGGTGCATATGCACTTCGCACATATACCGTGACTGTTGCACAAGATGGTTCGATTACATTTACTGGCACAACTCCAGCTAAAGATGTGAACGGCAATTATATTTTAATGCCGGCGAAGGCAAATTTTGTTGCGACTATGCTCAACCCTGTTGGAGATGTTGCGCTAACAGGCTCATGGTTTGATATCTGCACAGTAGATGGCGCTGGAAATACAACGTCTTGTCGCGGCTATGGTTCAAACTCAACCGGTGAAGCTTCAGCAACGCTGACCGACGGAAACTATCAAATTCGTGTAAATCCAAGCTCAAGCTCAGGACTTGCAGTTAGAAAATACGATGTAACAGTGTCAGGTAATGGACAGACAATTGTTGTTACTGGCGCAACCAAAGATCAGGTCACTGGCAAGTGGAAGCTTTATGCAAATACTCCTAATGTCAGTGGTGTCTTCGTTGACTCTACAAATAACCAAACCCCAATAACTATTGGTGCGGGTAAGGGAATTTCCATGCAGTTGCAGCGCAAATCTGGAGATAACTGGATTTGGGAGAACTTTGGTTTCTGGGCCCCTACAAATAGCTGGGTATTTAATCTGACCCACAATTCACTAGATGGTCAAGACAATACGATTTATCGAATTGTTGCAACACCTCAGGGAATTGCTGACCTATCAATTTCCTATAGCGACTTAATTTATGTAAATGGATCTAATCAAGTAAGTCTCACTTCTAACGGTTCATTTACGGCCTCATTGTCTGCAATCAAAATTGTTATGCGCTCACCAAATGTGAAGCTCTTTATTGCAAATCCAACTACTCAAGGTTTAGGGCTTAATTATGGTTGGGTTGAGATGCAGAAAAGCATTGAAAACGGTGGACTCAATGGTGGGTCCACATGGGCTGGTAATCTCGATCTAAATCCAACGGCTGGCGGAAGAGTCGGTGTGTTTTTAACTGAAGGCACCTATACCTTCTACGTCAATCCACCGCGAAACGAGTTAGCGATTGCGGGCCTTGCTCAAGCAGTTTATATAGTGACTGTCGATGCTAATTTGAATGTACAAATTACGACTAAAGGCGGAGCGCCAGTTAGTCCTATAAATGGTGTATTCACACTTTCACCTGCCACAGCAAATGTCGCACCTGTTGTTCAAAACTCGCAAGGCGTATTAGCAGTGTCAACAAACGCCAAATCTATCTGGGCACAGTTACAAGTATGGAATGCCCAAAATAATAATTGGGATTGGACACAAACATCTGCAGGAACAGATGGACAAGGCAAGTTGTCAATGTCAGTAACAGAGCCAGGAAAATACCGCTTGCGTATTGATCCAAATGGATTTGCTGGCGCTACATTGTCGTATTCCAAAGAGTTCACAGTTGATGCACAGGGCGTAATTTCTTTGCCAGAAGGCTTCTCGCCAATTGTTTTGAATGCACCATCAATTACTATTCGAATTACCGCCAATGGTGTTGATGGACTTGCAAATACAAACTTTGAAATTCGCAAGAATGGTCAGTTCATTGATTGGGGCTATACAAATGCAACAACAATGACTGGCGGGTTCTCACTGCCCGATGCCGGAACTTATGAACTGACTATTAATCCACCATGGGATGGTTCGGTAGCTGGTGCAACTAAGCGAGTTTACACTCTCACCGCAACAAAGGTCGGTGAAGTAGTAACAGCAACTGTTAATGGAGTTACTCCTGTTAATGGTGTTTCAACTCTTACATTAGGTACTGCAAGCCTGAAGGGTCGAGTTTTATCACCTAGTTCTTCACCGGTTCGCGATTCTCAAGTAATTGCAACAGATGTTGCAACAGGAAAAGAGATGTGGGAATACTCCACAAATACATCTGCTACAGGCACTTTTGCTATGTCACTTCCTGCTGGTGTCTACACACTCATGGCCCGAGCACCATATGGCTCTACTGAATTAGGCAACGCATATCCATTAGGTCAATTCACGATTGATGCAAATGGTGTTGTAACTACTAATACATCTGGAGCAGATGCTGCCAATATCACTTTGGCACTTAACTCTCCAACTTGGTTAGGAACGCTTAAATCTCCAGATGGTACTTCGATTATTGCAAATGCTCAGATCTGCTTTACTCCAGGTCAGGCATATACATGGTCTTGTACAAATTCCAATTCAACTGGCCAATGGGCACTTTCTGCACCGTTAGGATTTACAGCTTTCGATGAGTACGCCGTACTAGAAGTTCGCGAAAACTTTAATGTTCGCTACTCAATGCGTAGATATACCGGTACAACTGCATTGAATGCACTT
This sequence comes from Actinomycetota bacterium, assembly GCA_947480465.1. Lineage (GTDB taxonomy): Bacteria > Actinomycetota > Actinomycetes > Nanopelagicales > Nanopelagicaceae > Planktophila. The sequence goes on along the minus strand of CANKCT010000054.1, from coordinate 3,573 downwards.
CTAGGCACAACACCATGTGTGATTGCAAATAGCACTCCATCGTGTTCAATAGAAATCCGACTCCAAGCTCCAAATACCCAGATCACAGTTACAGCTGGTGGACAACCAGTTGCAAACGCTTGGGTAAATATCGATCGTGACGGTGTTGGCTGGTTAGGTGCTGCAGCAACTGATGCTTCGGGAGTTGCTCGAATCAACATCCTTAACCCAGAACTTGCCTTTAACGCACGCGTAGAAATCGGAGGAACTTCGGTAGCTAATGCGTATACATCTACGTTCGCTTTAGTAGATGCCGAAACTCCTTCGGGCGGTAGTTATATTCGATCGAAGACAATCGCATTGGCACAACCAAATATTCGTGGCATCGTGACTGAGCCTGTTGCTGGTGGCGGTACAGCCGTTGTCCCATTTACTTGGATTGAATTGTTCAATGAGAGCGAGAATAAATGGGTCGGCGGAGCAAGCACAGATATCAACGGTGCCTTCTCATTAAATGCTCCAGGTAATTCTTCGGGTGAAACCCTTTACACAATAAATGTAAACCCATCACAGAACAGCACATCGATTAACACAAAACAGGTCTACTCCATTGTTATTCCAGATACCGATGTATCTGCGGTACCAGTTGTTACGGTGAAATCGAGTGGAGCAGTTGTTACACCAACAACTCCACCACCAGGAAATCGCGTATGGACTGTATCTCTTGCCGCACCATCTGTTACTGGTGTTGTAAAAGCATCTAACGGCACTGCACTTATGAATAGTTGGGTTGTGCCAATTGATAAAGCAACCGGTGAAAACTTCTGGCAGTTCGGTGTTAATTCACGCACTACTGGTTCATTCTCAATGGCTTTATCTGACGGAACTTATTTGCTTGAGGCAAATACACCGTGGGGAAATTCAACTGATGCCCGATCGGCGCGCTGTGAAGTAACAATTCTTTCTGGTGCGATAACCACATCAATAGGTGGTTGCGTGAAAGCAGGAATTGGTGGCGGTAAGACTGTTGAGCTTTCTCTTCGTGCACCAAACTTGACCTTCACACTTGTTGATGGATTGAACAATCCAGTTGCAAATGCTGGCGTTGGAATCGGTTTCGGAAACTGGAATACATATTCACAGTCATCGAGTACTGGAAAAGTCTCACTCTTCATTGATAATCAAGCCATTGCAGATTCAAATGTTGTATACGGAATTGCCGGACAGCGTTTGCGTATGTGGGTAGATCCTCCATGGGGCAACACCAGCATTGTTCGTTGGGAATGCAATGCTGGCGATGCCCCACGTTGTGGTGGTATCCCGGATATCACAGCTGCAACGATTGGATCTGCATATCCATCTACAAATGCGGGCACCATTGCATTTGCTGCACCTAATACCAAACTGCGCGTCTTGCTCCCAGGTGGAGCCGCCGCAGGTCAAGGTGCATGGGTATCAATCTTTAATATTGATAACGGCGGCGGGCGTTATTGGATTGCAGGTGGAGTTACTGATTCAACTGGCACCGCTGCATTCAATATTGATTTAGGTGCAATCAATAAGTTAGCTGTTGAAGTTAACGCCCCTTATGACAAGCGTGCCTTGTATTCGAGCAAGACATATGACAACGCTGGAGCTGGATATTTACAGTCTGCAGTTAACAATGCGAGCTACCAACTTGCTGCTCCGAATGCAACGTTCACTGTGAAATCTCCAAATGGCACAATTGCTAATAAGTGGGGTTGGATCGGAATCGAACGCTGCACTGATGGTGAAGCTTGTACTTCATCATCATGGGCAGGCGGATACGGTCTCGATGATCAAGGTCGCTCAAGTGTGATGTTGTCACCAGAAGGTGGCGTTACAACTTGGTTCAGAGTTACTTCTTATCCAGGTGGCGGACGTGCCGGATCTAGAACTATCTGTCTCGTATCAGTTACTAGTGCTGGTATTGCTGCTTCAACGTGCAGCGCTGGACAAGTCACATCGACACCAGGTGCCGATGTACTCAAGCTGACAATCACACTCTCAAGTGGAAATGTGACTGGTGTAGTTCATGGACCAGATAATTCTCCTGTCGTAGGAGCAGTTGTTTACGCTAACTTAGTAGTTGGTGGTGTTATGAGCACTGATAGTGGCACTGCCATCACGACGTCGACAAATGCAACTGGTGGATTTGGTTTACAACTAGATCCGGCAAAGCAGTGGCGTATCAAGATTCTGGCATTAGGTAGACCAGATCTTGCATCGTATTTAAGTACGTCGGATCTAACTTTCAATGGCGATCTTGCCGCCGATCTAGGAACCATCAAATTAGAAGTGGCGAAATAGTCATATGAAAATTCGACGTCTGTTAATTGCACCTGTCATTGCACTCTTAACTTTAGGTTTCGTAGTGGATGCACATGCAGCTGCTAACGCACCTACCGATGTTACGGTCACAAATGCATCTGTCGCTGATACCGCAATCAATGCGGCGGCGGTTAGTGTGAAGTGGAGTGCAACAGTAGGTTCTATCGCATATCAAGTTGTGACATCAAAAGATGGATCAATTCTGAAGTCAGAAACCGTTAACTATGTTTCAGGACTTACTTCATATGAATATGTGGTTGAAGGATTAACAGGTGGTCTTACTTATAGTTTCATCGTTCGTGCAATCGATATTGATGCGAATTCAAGCGATAGTTCTAGCTCAACTTTTCAAGCCCAATCGATTCCAACTGCGCCGTCAGTTGTTTCCGTTGTTGCTGCACCCGGTCAAGCAACTTTGACTTGGAGCCCACCAACACTGACAAATACTGGTGGACTAGCGCTGACAAGTTACACAATCACATCAACGAGCTTGAGCTCACCTGTGACTGTAGCTTCTGATGCAACAGAGAAAGTTGTTTCTGGATTAACCGCTGGTGCGAGCTATGTATTTAAAATCACTGCAAATAACGCATTGGGATCATCAGCAGAGTCAGTTTTTGCGTCCGTTGCAATTCCAAGTGCTCCATCAGCACCTGCTGCCCCAACAGCAGATGTCAGTGGAACTTCGATTACTGTTAACTGGCTAGAGCCAACCAGCAACGGCGGCAGCACCATCGATGGTTATAAGGTATATCTCATAGACAATACGACAACGCTAGATATTGCCGACAAAACTGCAACCCTAAGTGCCGCAGATCGCACCACAACAATTAATGGTTTGAGCGCAGGTACCTATGTAGTAAAGGTTGTAGCAAAAAATGCGGTGGGCGATAGTGATCGTTCTGCAGCTTCATCAGTACAAACTATCGCGGCACCTGTTGCACTTCCGATTATTGCCATTACACCTGGAAACGAAAGCGTAGCTGCCGGATCTCCGCTTATTGGATACTCAGTTTCAAGCACAGGTGGACCAGTTAATCGCTATTCGATTTCACCTTTAGCACCAGCCGGTTTAATTTTTGATATTACCAATGGAACTTTGAGTGGATCACCAACAGAAGTTAAAGCCGAGACGGTTTATACAATTACTGCTTTCAATTCTGCTAATGACGAAGCAACGGCAACGTTTACATTAACCGTGACTGAACCACTACCGTGCTACACACAGATTGGCACACTTTT
>CANKCT010000053.1 GCA_947480465.1 Actinomycetota bacterium | reverse complement strand
GTCAGTGCTCATTGGAGTAATCGCATTTATTAGTTACGTCGTTTATGTCCAAATAGAAAACTACATCGTAACTCCACGTATATTCAAAAAGACAATGTCGGTCCCAGGGGCGGTAACTATCATTGCAGCCCTCATAGGTTCATCCCTGCTGGGGTTAATTGGCGGATTACTTGCCGTTCCAGTAGCCGCTGCTGTGATCTTGATTTTAGATGAGGTTGTTATCCCGAGAGCTAAAGCCTCATAAATAGTCAAAGAAATTAAAACTCTAGCGGTAGATCTTCGGTATCACTTGTAACAATTGAGTTTATTTGAGATAAAACTTTGTGCACAAAAGGTTCACCCAGCCACAAGTGCTTAGCCCCATCGGTTGCAATAACTTTAATCGATGGAACTATTGAAAAACGCACCCTAGCCTGCTCAGGCTTTAGGTAATCATCGAATTCAGGAACTAAGGCAGTAATCGGGCGTGAATCATTATTCCAGTACAGTAAGTCAGAATCATTAGTAGTTCGAAGCGGTGGACTCAACAGAATTAATCCCTTATGGCGAGGATCTTTAGCATGTCTTAGCGCTAAGTCAGTTCCGAATGACCAGCCAACTACCCAGAGATTTGTTAAGTGAAGAGTTTCAAAACAATAGTTAAGCATTGCTTCGACGTCGAGTCTTTCAGCGCCGCCATTATCAAAAATACCAGTGCTCTGCCCTGCTTCACTACTGGTTCCCCGGGAATTGAAACGTACAACAGTGATACCTGCCATTGAAGGTAATCTATTTGCTGCTTTCTTGAATACATGACTATCCATCATGCCGCCTGCCGTTGGCAATGGATGTAAGCAAAGTATTGCTCCACGACTTACTCCGAGTGGAGCTGAGACTTCTCCAATAAGGTCTATACCGTCACTTGTCATAACGTGAAATAGACTGCGATTTGCGGGCAAGATTGTGCTGGGTCTAATAATCTCGGCCATGCTTCAAATTGTATCTTTCCACCACTACGCTTCCAACCATGGCTACCAAACGCAGACCTATATTTAACTCACACAATCCAGTTACCAATGAGGTTATTGGTACGTATCCGATTATGAGTAAAAGCGAAGTCGCAATCTCTGTTGCACTTGCTCGCACAGCATCGACGAAGTGGCAGGAACTTGGCTTCAGTGGGCGTAAGAGAGTCCTCATTGCTTGGAGCTCACTGATTATTAAACGCATTGATGACATTGCTGAATTAGTTAGCCTTGAAACCGGGAAACCAATGAGTGATGCACGACTTGAAGTCAGTATGGCGGTGAGTCATATTGGTTGGGCAGCACGTCATGCAGAATCGATTATGCGTACCTCTTATCGCCGTCCAGGATTATTAATGGCAAATATGTCAGCAACTGTCGAACGATCTCCCATGGGAGTTGTTGGAGTCATTGGGCCTTGGAACTATCCGGTTTTCACTCCTGTAGGTTCAATTGCTTATGCTTTAGCTGCAGGAAATACTGTTGTCTTCAAGCCAAGTGAGTTCACACCTGGTGTTGGAATCTGGCTTGCAGAAAGTTTTAAAGAAATTGCACCTTTCACCGATATCTTCACAACTATTACCGGTTTGGGCGAAACTGGAGGGGCATTGTGTATTAGCGAGATCGATAAACTCTCATTTACTGGGTCCACTCGTACCGCAAAGTTAGTCGCAGCACAGTGCGCAAGTGTTATGACGCCTGTTGTGCTTGAGTGTGGCGGTAAAGATCCCGTCATTGTTGCCGCTGATGCAGATGTTAAACGTGCAGTGGATGCAACAATGTGGTCGGCGATGGCAAATGCTGGGCAATCTTGTATTGGTGCAGAGCGTGTTTATGTGGATGAAAAAGTTGCCGATGAATTTATTGCTAGGGCAATAGAACTTGCAGGCACTATTCATGCAGGTGCCCCGGGTGATGGAAATTACGGTCCTGCAACAATGCCTTCTCAGATTAAAGTAATCAAATCACATATCAAAGCCGCAATCGCAGATGGTGGTACTTGCGTATACGGTGGTCCGAACTCAGTACAAGCTCCTTTTGTGCAACCAGTTGTCTTGATAGATGTTCCCGAAGACTCAACTGCGATCCGAGAAGAGACTTTTGGGCCGATTATTATTATCAATCGAGTTCAATCGATGAAGCAAGCAATCGAGCTCTCGAATGCATCTCGATATGGACTTGGGGCAAACGTGTGGTCCAAGCGCAAAGGCAAGCAGATTGCTTCACAGCTCACGTGCGGAATGGTTGCCATTAATTCAACATTTGCTTTTGCAGCTGTTGCATCGGTCCCATTTGGTGGGGTCAAAGACAGCGGTTCGGGTCGAGTTCACGGCCCGGAAGGTCTTTTAGAATATACATTTGCGCGCACAGTTGTTCGAACTAGGTTTTACTTACCGCTTAAATTTCTCAGTTTTAAACGTCGACCTCAAGATGACAGATTAGTAATCGCACTAACTAAAATACTTAAAGGTCGATTTGGTTAATTAATTCGGTTGATTAATATCGTGGTGCATTACGTGTACGTTCGGTGTTAGGTCGCCGTTTATCTTTCTTCGCCCAACAAGCACTGTGCCAATGTCTACGACTTTCTTCATCATCTTCTAACCAAGCAACAATGTGTGGTGTTGCCATGGGAATCATTTGGTCGCACCCAGGGCAACGATAAGGTTTTGTTGAAGCAGATCCAGTTAACTTTCGAACGGTATAGAGCCCATCATCATGCTCTTCAAAACTTTGATTGGAAGGTGAAATCTCACGATCCTCAGTTTTCGGCCGCTTGTTTTTTGGGTAGTTTCTGCGCGGGCTCATGGCGCTATTTTCTCACAGTAGTTAGCGGTAGAATCGCCGTATGAACGCAATTGAGGTCACTGGTCTGCGCAAGAGTTATGGCCAGGTCCATGCAGTCAAAGGAATTGACTTATCCATTGCATCAGGAGAGATATTTGCCTTACTGGGCCCAAACGGCGCGGGGAAAACCACGACTGTTGAAATTCTTGAAGGCTTTCGAACAAGAGATTCTGGAAGTGTCCATGTGCTGGGATTCGACCCAAAGGACGAAGGGCAAGCGGCTCGAGAGTGGCGAAATCGCATAGGAATAGTCTTGCAATCTACATCCGATTCAGGAGACTTATCCGTCATTGAAACTATTCAACATTTCAGTGGTTACTATTCAAATCCGCGCGACGTTGAAGAGGTTATTCATTCAGTTGGCTTAGAAGAGAAATCTGGGTCACTCATACGAAAACTATCAGGTGGTCAACGTCGCCGATTAGACGTTGCCCTGGGAATTGTTGGAAATCCAGAACTTCTCTTTCTTGATGAACCAACAACTGGCTTTGATCCTGAAGCTCGCAGAGCTTTCTGGGCACTTATTGAAAAGCTCCGTGGTGATGGGACAACTATTCTTTTAACAACACACTACTTGGATGAGGCTGAAGCTTTAGCTGATCGAGTTGCAGTCATTAATGATGGAAGAATTATTGAGGTTTCTCCACCTTCTACTCTCGGTGGCCGCAGCACTGCAATGGCACTTGTCACTTGGCGAGAGGGGCAGGAAATAAAGTCGGAGAATACGAATAACCCCACTGCAATTGTGAATAAACTTTCATCACATTTCAATGGTGAAATTCCAGAACTCACGGTTACCAGACCTTCTCTAGAAGATATCTATCTTGCGATGATTGGGCAGACTCATGAATAAAATTCCAAGTGCACTATCGCTCGGTCTGCGTCGTGGTGGGTTAGAAATTCGACAGTTTGCACGCCAAAGAGAATCAGTTGTTTTCACACTACTATTTCCAGTAATTTTACTTGTTATTTTTGGTTCAGTATTTAAAGACACAATTGCACCTGGGGTGACTTTTTCCCAGTACTTTCTGGCGGGCATGATTGCATCTGGACTCGTAAATACAGGATTTCAAGCTTTAGCAATTACTATTCCGTTAGAACGTGACTTTGGAGCACTCAAACGCTTACGTGGTACACCGATGCCTGCTTCTAGCTATTTTATTGGAAAAGCAATTTTAATTATTGTCAGCATGGTGCTTCAAATTATTATGCTTTTGGGTGTTGGAATTCTTTTTTTCAATGTAGAGATGCCTACCGACCCACAAAAATGGCTTACTTTCACTTGGTTGGTTATCTTAGGAAGTGCTTGTTCTACAGCTTTGGGAATCGCTTTTTCAATTGTTCCAAAGAGTGGCAGAGGGGCTTCGGCGGTTGTGTCGCCTATTGTGATTATTCTGCAGTTTTTTAGCGGGGTCTTTTTTGTTTTCACACAACTACCATCATGGATGCAGCAATTCGCTGCAATTTTCCCATTGAAGTGGCTCACACAGGGAATGCGATCAGTATTTTTGCCGGATACTTTTGCTACTCAAGAAGTGGCTAAATCTTGGGAAAACAACCGAACTTTTGCAATCTTGATAATCTGGCTAATTATTGGCGTCTTCTTTTCAGTACGAAAATTCAAGTGGGACCGTGATTAAACGGCTATTGGTTGTCTTTTTGGCAACTTTACTCATATCTCCAAATGCCAACGCGCTTTCAGTATCGCCTTCTCCAGCGCCTCAGGAAATGTTCAAAGATAAGAACATTACGTTGGTCAAGTTAAGTGCTAAGAAGAAAAATACACTCTCTCCTTCACCGTCACCAAAATGGCCTCCTCTTGGATTTAAATCAAATGGCGAGGTCTATGCCAAGATACCAACTGCAAAAGAGTTGGTTGGTACTGCATCAAATAGCCCTGTGCTTACACGTCAATTGGCCCAACTCGTAGATGGTGTTCGCATCTGTGAAAAATACTCATGTGGGGCAGTTCAGCTGGCATCTCTAAATGGATGCACTTGGTGGGAAGTTAATGCAAAACTTCAAGGAACTACCTCAGCCACCGATAAAACGCCACGAATTTTTGGAACGCTCCGAACTTTAGCAAGAGCAACAGCCCCTCGACAGATTACAACTGTCCTGTTAATTAGCAAAGAAGATATTGCATTACAGCACGTCCTGAAGGGGATAACAGCGACCTGCCACCATGATGCAACGAATGAAAAAATTCCTTCTTCGATTTATACGCCAGTAGAAATTACCGATTAGCCCCAGGGACCCACAGTTGATCTCCAATTTCTTTATTTGCATCACGAGCCAATACAAAGAGTAAATCAGAGCAGCGATTGAGATATTTAGCGGTAGTTGGACTTACTCCCCCACCAAATGCATGAATTGCCGCCCATGTGCATCTTTCTGCACGACGCAAAATAGTTCGAGCTACGTGAAGATGTGCAGCTGCCGGTGTTCCTGATGGCAAAACAAAAGAGCGCAGCGATTCAAGATCGGCGTTGTATTTATCTATCTGCTCCTCTAGATATGTAACTTGGCTTTCAAGAACTCGTAATGGCTCGAAGGCAGGTGAATCTACGACTGGTGTACACAAATCAGCGCCGACATCGAATAAGTCGTTCTGAATCCGAACAAGTAATGCACGCACTTCTTCGCTTATGCCGTTGGTGGCAAGGACTACACCAATATAGGAATTAGCTTCATCAACGGTGGCATATGCCTCAAGTCGAGGATCATTTTTTGATGTTCGGCTCATGTCTCCAAGAGATGTAGTCCCGTCATCGCCAGTCTTTGTGTAAATACGCGTTAAATTCACCATGCCCGTAGCCTATAAGTAGACTGCTCCCATGGCATCCCTAGATAGATTTCGAGTCACTGGTGGTGCCCAACTGCGCGGTGAAGTCAGAGTCACTGGCGCCAAAAACTCAGTTTTAAAATTAATGGCTGCATCCCTCTTGGCCGCTGGAAAAACAACGATTACCAATGTCCCTGAAATTGCAGATGTGGGAATCATGTCCGACTTGTTGACACGCCTGGGTTGCACGGTGATTCATGAGAGAGATTCCATCACTATAGATGTTCCACGTGTGCCTGGCTTTCGTGCAGATTACGACCTTGTACGAAAGATGCGGGCTTCGATTAATGTGTTGGGCCCCTTAGTTGCCCGCATCGGTAAAGCTGAAGTTGCATTGCCTGGTGGCGATGCCATTGGCTCACGTGGTTTAGATTTTCACATTAAAGGATTGGAATCTCTCGGTGCCAACGCGCACATTGAGCACGGCTATGTCGTGGCAGAAGCACCAAATGGATTAACTGGCGCGCGAGTAGAACTCGATTTCCCAAGTGTCGGAGCAACTGAAAATATTATGACTGCCGCAGTCTTAGCCCATGGTGTGACCACTATTGACAACGCGGCTCGCGAACCAGACATTGTCGATCTTGGCGAGTTCCTCATTTCGATGGGTGCAAAGATTCAAGGTCTTGGAACGCCACTCATTACAATTACTGGTGTTGAGATTCTGAATCCAACCGTGCACGCAACTATC
>CANKCT010000052.1 GCA_947480465.1 Actinomycetota bacterium | reverse complement strand
CGTCTGAGACTAGCGAGCGAGCGTTCATAAATTGTTCACCATTTCCGATAGGAAGTGGCACAAATAGTCCATAGCGACCTAACGTTCGAAACTCACTACAAGTTACCGCGCCACTGCGAGCAATTACGAGATCACTCGCTAAATAGGCATCGGCCATAGCCTCGACATATGGCACTGCACGGTATGCGCCATGGGAAGGGGGCAATGTGTTTGCCTTACCAACCGAGTGAAGGACAGAAAAACCTTTTGATAAAAACCCATCAACCGAACCTGCAAGAGCTGCGTTAATTGCGACCGAACCTTGTGAACCACCCATTACGAAAATTAACGGTGCACTCTCTTGAAAACCTAATCGTCTCTTTGCTGCTTTGCGGGCATCAGAAAAGTTTGCAGATGAATCTATATATGCCTGTGCCACATCACTACGTAATGGCAGGCCAGTGATAAGCGCATCAGTAAATTCTCGAGATTCAACGTGATGTGCTGCTGCTAAATATGGAGTAAGCAGTGCTCCGAGCCGATTTGCCCAACCAGCTTTGACGTTTGCTTCATGGATAACAGTTGGAATCCCGATATATCGAGCTGCAATGTATGCAGGTCCACTTACATATCCGCCAAACCCAATCAGAAGGTCAGTGCTAGAGAGAATTAAACGTGAAGCTCGAACTGAAGCCAATAGCTCAGTCGGAATCTTTAACCATGATGCAGATGGTTTTCGTGAAATAACAACTCTTGGAATATGCACTAGTTCAAACCCTGCCAATGGAACAAGAGAATTTTCTAATCCGCTCTTAGTGCCTATAAACACGATGCGATCGTTCGGGTGTGTAATTTTCCAACATCGCGCAACTGCAAGTGCAGGCTCAATATGTCCTGCGGTTCCGCCACCTGCGAAAACTATCGTAGCCATTTTAGGTCACTCTTCTTTAACTCTTCAAAAATTTTAGGATCTCGCCTAGCTGCACCTATCACGAATCCGATTCCCATATATGTGGCGATAAGTGCAGACCCTCCATAAGAAACCAGTGGAAGAGTAACTCCAACGACTGGTAGGACGCTTAAGGCGGAGCCCACGTTAAGAATAGTTTGGATCGCAATCCAACATCCGATTCCGGAACATACGAAGCGAACCATTGGTTCATGAGAGCGCAGAGCGATTCTAAATATCGAGAATAATAAAATTGACAAGAGGGCAAGAGTTGAAATCGTGCCAAACAAACCCAACTCCTCTCCTATGATGGAGAAGATAAAATCAGTATGTGCGGCCGGCAAATTGCCCCATTTTTGTCGGCTTGCACCCAGACCGACTCCAAAAAAACCTCCGCTGGCAAGACCCAAAAGACTGTGAGCTGGTTGCCACCCAGTACTTTTGTATTGATCATCGGCAAATGGGTTGATTAGGACAGATAGTCGGTCTAAACGATACGGCGATGTGTAAATAAGGATTGCAATTCCTGCAAAACCGATAGAAAGTATTCCGGTAAAAATCCCCAGACGCACTCCAGATACCCATAACAATCCCGCCAAAATAAATGCAAATACCGATGCAGTTCCTAAGTCTCTACCCATTAAAACCAAAAGAATACAAAGAACAAAGAGAGGAGCAATCAACCCAATTACATTTGATTCAATAACCCCATGGTGCTCGCGTTGCGCCAGCATAAAACCAGCCCAGAGAATCATTAAGAATTTGGCAACCTCACTCGGCTGAACATCTATGACGCCGATACTTATCCAGTTGTTATTACCACTAATACTTTTTCCGAAAATTTGAACACTCGCTAAAAGTGCTATCGCAAATATTGCACCGAATCGGGCTATTAATTTCCAGCGTGCGAGTGTAAGTCGGGACATCACCCAAGCTAAAGGAATAGAGATAATTAGAAATATTATTTGACGTAGAACAACTGCATACGTTGAGCCCTTATTTTCAAGCGAGTAGATAGATGAAGCTGAGAAAACCATTACTACTCCGAGAATACTTAGACTTAAAGTACTTCCAATAAGCATGTAATAAAGATTTACCGGCTTAGTAAAAATCTTGGAGCTACGAGTTGTTTTCATTTTTGCACTAGTTTCTTCACCGCTAAGGCAAATCGATCACCACGATCGGCATAGGATATAAACTGATCCATAGAAGCACAGGCTGGTGCCATTAATACAGTATCTCCAGGTTTAGCAAACTCTTTTGCAACTTCAACCACTTTCTCCATCAATTCATTGGAAGAACTACCTTTAATGGAATCTGAATCTACTTTCACAATGGGGATTTCAGGCGCAAATTTGTGCAGCGCTGCCTCGATTATTCCGCGATCTTCACCAATTAAAATGGCAGCTTTCAATCGTGTTTTTACTCGGTCAATGAAGGAGTTCATATCTGCACCTTTAGCCAGACCCCCAGCAACCCAAATAACGGATAAGTGAGACATAATCGATGCTGCGGCAGCGTGAGGATTAGTTGCCTTTGAGTCATCAATCCATGAAATCTCATCTTCATCTAAAACCACTTCTATCCGATGCCGTCCAGGGTGAAATCCAATGAGAGCTTTTTGGATATCTTCATATGAAACCCCAACTGAAAGTGCTAATCCAGCTGCCGCCAGTGCATTTGAAACACTGTGTGGCAATGTCGGTTGAATGTCACTGATTTGAGCGATCATGGAAGCTTCTTGAGGATTGTGCACAAAGGCACGATCTATCAAAAGATCCTCTACTATGCCTAGCTCACCTGCTGCAGGAGTTTCAAGCGAATAGAAAATCTTTCGACCTTGCCAAATTTGAGCACGACGAGCAACTTCGTTATCACCCGCGTTCAAAATTGCAATATCGGTGTGTTCGAGTAAGGAAAATTTAGCACTGCAGTAATTCTCGAAGCTGCCATGCCAGTCTAAATGGTCATCTGCAAGGTTGAGAATTGCAACACTTGTAAATTTTGCTTCTTGCATCCAGTGGAGTTGAAAGGACGAGAGCTCAAGTACCAAATAATCGTAAGGCTCAGCGCAGACTACTGCTTCAATAACTGTCTCTCCGACATTGCCACAAGCAATCGCTTTCAAACCAGCGCTTTGGAGCATTGCGGTTGTCATTTCTACCGTAGTAGTTTTTCCATTTGTACCGGTCAAGGCTAACCACTTTTGCTGCGGCGTGATCTCCCGAGAAATCAACCAAGCTAAATCAATTTCATTCCAGATTGGAATATCTGCTTTAACTGCATTGACAATTATCGGATGATTTGGTTTCCAACCCGGAGAAACGACAATTGCAGAATACGCGTTAACATCTATTGAATCTGGTGAGAGAATTTTGAAATCACGTACTTCCTGCTGCTTTTCATCAACAAAATCAATATGTGCACCCTTAGTTGCAAGAACTTTCGCCACAGCAATACCAGTTACTCCAGCACCAGCCACCAAAATATTTCTTCCATTAAATATGAAAGACATGGAAATTACTTCACAACCCATTGGGCATAGAAGAGACCTAAACCAAAGGCAACTGAAAGACCCGCAATAATCCAAAAGCGAATCACAATGGTTACTTCGCCCCAACCTAAAAGTTCAAAATGATGTTGTAGCGGAGCCATTTTAAATACCCGTTTTCCGCCACTTATTTTGAAGTAAAGGGTCTGAATAACAACTGACATCGTAATAATCACAAATAAACCGCCCAGAGGAATAAGCAAAAGTTCAACTCGAAGCGTTGCGGCTAAGCCAGCTAATGCACCGCCAAGTGCGAGTGATCCTGTATCACCCATAAATATCTTTGCCGGAGATGCATTCCACCATAAAAAGCCTGTGCAAGATCCAGCAAAAGCTGCGGCTAGGACCGCAAGGTCAAGTGGATCTCTCACTTGATAACAGCCAACACCTGCATTGATTGCGCAACCCTGTCCAAACTCCCAAACCCCAATCAAAATGAATGCCAGAAATGTCATAACTGATGCACCTGTGGCAAGTCCGTCGAGTCCATCTGTGAGATTGACACCATTACTTGCAGACATCACCATCAGGACTACCCACGCAACTGCAAGAATTGGACCGAGATAAAGTGAGGTCTCGCGTACCCCAGATAAATAATATGAAATTGGCGTTAGCGAAAATGAATCTGCAAACCTAATTCCAAGCACACCAAAAATCGTAGCGACAGATGCTTGGCCAAGTAATTTCTGTTTTCCGGTGAGACCTAAAGAATGCTGGCGAGAAACTTTCAAATAGTCATCTACAAAACCCACTAGACCCAATCCAATTACTAAGCCCAGAACTAATACGGCTGAAACCGTTAAAGAGTTACGAGTAACTGCGTGGGCAGTTAAATAGCCAACCAATGCTGCAGCAATTAGAATAATCCCACCCATGGTTGGTGTTCCGCGTTTTGTATGATGACTACTTGGTCCATCATCACGAATAATTTGTCCATAACCTCGTGAAGCGAGAATTTTAATGAGACCGCGTGTACCAAAAAGTGAAAACAAGAGCGCTATAGCACCGGCAATTAGAATTTGTCTCATTCTAATTTTCCAATGCGGCTGAGCCAACGCTCTGCAATTTCAGTGGCCAATAATTCAAATCTCTCAGCTCGTGATGCTTTTACTAAGACAACATCTCCGGGCTCAAAATATGTGACAAATTTTGTGGCTTCTTGGATGGTAGCCACGTGATGAAACTGCATGGGGCCAACTCCAGTTCCATATTCAGGTGAATCGATAACTACCAGATGATCTATACCAATCTCAGAAGCAAGGGTGCCAATATCTGCACTAGCGGAGGCTCCTGACTCGCCGAGTTCATGCATTTTTCCTAGAAATGCCCAAGCCCGGCCACCACGCTCCTGTGCAAAGAGGATCAGAGTTCGCAGCGCCGCCGCCATGGAGGCTGGATTAGCATTGTAAGAGTCATTAATAATGAGCAACTCATCTACTTCAGAGAGTTCCATTCGCCACTTACTGGAAATCTCTGCAGTAGAAAGCGAACTTGCGATTAACTCAATAGGCAATGAAAGCGCTGTACCAACTGCGGCAACTGCCAAAGCATTGGACACTTGATGAGCTCCAATTAAGCGCATTCCAACTGCGTCTCGACCAGCGCTTGTGACAAGGTCAAAATGTGGACGGCCTTCACGCATTTCAATATCAGTGGCTCGAACATCTACATTGTTCTTTTCACCAAATGTAAGCACAGGCCCTGAATGCAGTTTGGCCATCTCTGGAGTGAACTCATCATACGTTCCTAGAATTGCAATACCTTTTTCATCAAGTGATTGGATGAGTTCGCTCTTAGTTTGTGCGATTGCTAGTTGCGACCCGAATTCACCAAAATGCGCTGTTCCAACGGCAAGTACCACGCCAATATTTGGACGGGCAATCTCGCACAAATGTGCGATATCTCCTTTATGACGCGCACCCATTTCAAGGATACAGAATTTTGTCCGATCATCACACATTAACAAAGTTAAAGGAAGACCTAATTCATTATTGAATGAACCTAACGGTGCAACGGTTGGCCCTACTGCTCCTAACATATGCGCCATAAGATCTTTGGTACTTGTTTTCCCTTGAGACCCAGTTATTCCAATAACAGTTAAATTAGTTAATTTACCTCTTACGAAGCCAGCGATTGTAGATAAGGCATGAACAACATCTTTTACAATGATGCAGGGCCCATCAATAATCCTTGTAGTTAGTGAAAAGACGGAACCCAATCGATACGCGTCCGCTACGAAATCATGACCATCATTGAGTTCACCTTGCAAAGCCAAAAAGAAACAACCTGGGGTGGCTAAACGCGAATCAAATACTGGGGCTTTTGAAACAAGTAAATCAGGATCACAATGCAGATCTCCTCCGACAAGAAGTGCAATTTCGCCCGCAGTCAAAGTCATCATTTTTTATCTTCAATCGCACGTGCGAGTTCTATTCGATCATCAAAGGGGTGCACTACGCCATTAATTTCTTGGCCTTTTTCGTGGCCTTTACCAAGGATTATTACAACATCTCCGTGACTAGCATGATTTACTGCAGTTCTGATGGCTAATGATCGATCGACTATCACTTCACTTGGCATTTCAATGTCAATGTCTAAAACCATCTGCACCAGAATATCCTCTGGCTTCTCACTCCTAGGATTATCACTTGTGAAAATTGCAATGTCCGCACCTTCCCTCAGTGCTTTACCCATGAGCGAACGTTTAGATGAATCCCTGTCACCACCACAGCCCAAAACAGCGATGACACTTCCTTCGGTAATCTCTCGCGCTGTTTCTAGTACACGCATGACCGCATCTGGTGAATGCGCATAATCAACGAGAGCGGTAAAGTTTTGACCAAGTCTTACTGATTCAAGACGCCCAACTGCACCAGTCAATTGCGGAAGTATCGCGGCGATATCAATCGGATCGATACCACTTTCCGTTGCAATAGCAACAGCCATAAGTAGATTGTCATAATTGAAACCACCAAGTAGGGAAGTTTTT
>CANKCT010000051.1 GCA_947480465.1 Actinomycetota bacterium | reverse complement strand
AGTTAGCTCGCGTTCAGCGACAAATGTTGCAAGATCTTGGCCGCGAACCGACCCCAGAAGAGTTAGCTAAAGAATTAGATATGACTCCTGAAAAAGTCGTTGAAGTTCAAAAGTATGGTCGCGAACCAATTTCACTTCATACACCGCTTGGTGAAGAGGGTGACTCTGAATTTGGTGATCTTATTGAAGATAGTGAAGCAGTTGTTCCAGCTGATGCTGTTTCATTTACTTTGCTTCAAGAACAACTTCACTCAGTTTTAGATACCTTGTCAGAGCGCGAAGCAGGAGTAGTTGCGATGCGCTTTGGGCTTACAGATGGACAACCAAAGACTTTGGATGAAATTGGTAAGGTTTATGGTGTTACTCGTGAGCGCATTCGCCAGATTGAATCAAAGACAATGTCTAAGCTTCGTCACCCATCTCGAAGCCAAGTTCTGCGTGATTATCTAGATTAAAATGGCTAATCCAACTATTTACATCAATCCCAACAGTGGATCAATAAAAATTCTTGGAGCAGTTGATTTTGTAGATGCGCAGGGAAATATTCTTGAAACACGAGATAACGTGAAGTTTTGTGGATGTTCACTGAGTAAAGACAAGCCTTGGTGCGATGGTAGCCATAAGGCAATTACACAGCCTGAAAATTAATCGGGAGTTACGCCTTTAGATTGCTGGAGTTTCGACGAGCTTTTCGCTCTCATCGATAATTTTGGCAGCAACAGTCTTGAGTTTTTCAGCGTATTCCTTGCCGTGATGTGCACAGAACAAAAGTTCGCCACCATTGAGAAGTAATGCACGCACATATGCCTGGGCTCCGCAACGATCACAGCGGTCAAGGGCGTTAAGAGGTACTGACTGGAGCAACAATTGTTCTGACATATCTCTCCCCGTTCTTAGTGTTTTACTTCCTAGGGAACATCAAACCATGTCTAGATATTCCCCGCTCGTTAATATTGAGATTATTTGCTGAGAATCTGCCGATTTCTAGCAACTTATCACTATATGAGACGTACTCGGCGCGCTTACGGGTGATAAGGCCGAAGTGGATATAACCTTTCGCCCCGTGGCCGATAAAGATGCAGTACCTGCGAACAATGTGCAGGACAGCTATACCGCAAAGGATTTAGCGGTTCTTGAAGGTCTTGATGCAGTTCGCAAGCGTCCTGGAATGTATATCGGGTCAACTGATTCACGCGGTTTGATGCATTGCTTGTGGGAAATTATTGATAACTCCGTTGATGAATCACTTGCAGGTTATTGTAAAAAAATTGAGATTAATCTTGAAGCTGATGGTTCGGTAGAAGTACATGATGATGGTCGTGGAATTCCAGTTGATAAAGAACCAAAAACTGGATTAACTGGTGTTGAAGTTGTTCTCACAAAATTGCACGCGGGTGGAAAATTCGGTGGGGGATCCTATGCCGCATCTGGCGGTCTCCATGGTGTTGGTGCGTCGGTAGTTAATGCGCTGGCATCCCGCCTTGATGCCGAAGTCGATCGTGACGGAAAGATTTATTGGATGTCTTTTCAACGCGGAACTGCAGGTGTTTTCGATGGTGATGGACCTAAAGCTAGCTTTGAACCGCAATCTGGCCTTCGAGTCATTGGAAAGATTTCTAGTAAAGTAACAGGTACGCGCATTAAGTGGTGGGCCGATAAGCAGATCTTTTTAAAGGAAGCCGAACTAGAACTCGAAGAGATTTATGATCGCGCACGCCAGACTTCATATTTAGTACCTGGTTTAACGCTCATTGTTAACGACAATCGCACAAAAACTAAAACCACTGAAACTTTTTTCCATAAAAGTGGAATTACTGAATACTGTAACTTTTTACAACCTGATGAGCCAGTAGGTGACGTTATTCGAATCTACGGTACTGGTCACTATCAAGAGACTGTCCCGGTATTAGATGACAAAGGCCATATGGTTTCAACTGAAGTAGAGCGCGATATGGAAGTTGATATCGCCATGAAGTGGGGAAATGGTTTTGAAACCACCCAACGTTCTTTCGTCAATATTATCGCAACCCCTAAAGGCGGCACTCACGTCCTAGGATTTGAAAGATCTCTAGTTAAAGTAATCAATGAGGCTTTGAGATCAACCAAGACGCTTTCAAATAAAGAGGCCGATGTAATTAAAGATGACATTCTTGAAGGTATGACTGCAGTAGTCACTGTTCGAATGTCAGAACCACAGTTTGAAGGTCAGACTAAAGAAGTTCTCGGTACCGCAGCTGCGACTCGAATCGTTGCAGCAGTTGTTGCCGACAAAATGAAAGAGTATTTCAACACAACGAAGCGAATCGATAAAGCTAACGGCCGATTAGTTCTTGAGAAAATCGCTGCTGCTTCTCGTACTCGAATAAGTGCACGGGCCCACAAAGATTTACAACGTCGAAAGAACGCACTTGAATCATCTTCATTGCCTACAAAGCTCTCAGATTGCCGCTCAGAGGACGTCACACGTACTGAGTTATTTATCGTCGAAGGTGATTCAGCACTTGGTACTACTAAAGCTGCAAGAAATAGTGAGTTCCAAGCCATTTTGCCAATCCGAGGAAAAATACTCAATGTTCAAAAAGCATCTTTGTCACAAATGCTTGAAGACAAAGAGTGTGGATCCATCATCCAGGTAATTGGTGCAGGCTCTGGAAAATCCTTTGAACTCGATGAAGCACGTTATGGTCGAGTGATTTTGATGTCCGATGCCGACGTCGATGGCGCACATATTCGCTGTCTATTATTAACTTTGATGTACCGATATATGCGTCCACTCATCGATGCAGGTCGCGTCTTTGCTGCAATCCCGCCGCTTCATCGCATCGAAGTCATGGGTGGTGGTGGCAAAAAAGGCCAGTACATCTATACCTATAGCGATGATGAGATGAAGAAGATTACAAGTGAGCTTACGAAGAGTGGAAAAAAGTGGAAAGAGCCGATTCAGCGCTACAAAGGCTTAGGCGAAATGGATGCAGATCAGCTTCGCGAGACCACTATGGACCCAGATGCTCGAACTTTGCGCCGTATAACAGTCTCTGATGCAACTGCAGCCGAAGCGATGTTTGAACTTTTGATGGGTAGTGATGTCGCCCCACGCAAAGAGTTCATCTCCAGCGCAGAAATCGACCGCGACCATATTGACGCTTAGTCGTTAGCAGACTTCATTTTATTTCTCATGAGCTTTACCTGGTTAATTATTGGTTTTTCAAATAAGAACCAACTTAAAGTAGCAATCAGTGTTGATGCCAGAAGGACAATAAGTGCGAGCGTCATCCAGCGAGAAATCGAACTGACTCCAAAGTATTGAAAATCTGTTGCATATGAATTAGCAATGATTGAAATTATGAAGTAATGCCAGAGATAAACCCCAAAAGAGATTTTGGCAAAGAAAACGGCAATTCTGTTATCTATAAATCGCCAGATAATCTTGCTCCCAGCACAACAACTGAGGAAAACGGCCACCAAAGCTGGAAACCAAGGAGTCACGTACGGTTGCTGGGTGAAAGAGTCGGTAGCTCCCGGTGTAAGTCTGCTGAGCACTAACGAGAGTGCTGCAAAAAAGGAAACGACTGCACCAATGTCGAATTTCAGTTGAGCAGGCTTTACATCGATTTTTCGGTGAGCAAGAAAGAGTGCAGCAAGGGATCCCAATAAGAACTGAGTGAAAAAAGTAGCAATGTTCCAATAGGGCAGCCACTGTTTGGCTCCGCCGACTAGCCCAAACTCCCAACCTTTTTGCTCTGCAGAAGTCATGAAAGTTTTAATGAGCAACGGATTGAGAACTTGTAGAAAGCAGATCCAGAGGACTAGTCGAATCATGCTTGATCTGTAATTACATTTATTGCGAATAATTGAAAAAAGAATAATTGGTAGCAGTAAATAGCAGCAAACTTCTAAACTAATAGACCATAGCGGTCCATTGAGCTCAGTCGGAAAAAATGTTGTGTAGTGAAAAGAGCTGATAAAGAGCATTCCGCTAGCTGCTCTGAATATTTCAAAAGGAAGATTGTAAGCAAGGATTGAAACAATTGTGACTACAGAGATATTGAGCCAAGTCGCAGGTGCTATTCGGGCAGCGCGATTGATGACGTAGTCTCTAAAAGAGGGTTTTTCAGTTCCGGCAAGATGAGCCATCCAGAACGGATGCGACAAAAGTGCGCCGGAGAGCACGAAGAAAATACTGACACCAACTTCACCTCGCATGGCGATGAAATGTAGTGTTGAAAAAGGTTCTGTGAGGTTTTCAGGATTTAATCGCTGTATCAAATGGTGGAATACAACGGCTAAACATGCAAATGCACGTAGGCCATCAGCTCCACGCATTCTTGTTGTTGAAGACATTGTTTGATTCTATGTCATCAGAGGTATCAACAGCAGTAGTTTGCCCTTACGAATCAAATCTGAAACTCTACTCCCATGAAAATCCTGCGCGTCTGTCTTGTTGCGGTGCTTTCCACTCTGATGTTGACTGGATGCGTAAAACTTGATTTAGCATTGGAAGTCAATTCAGATTCAACAATTAGTGGCTCGATGATATTTGCGGTTTCTGACTCGCTAGCAAGCCTTGGCGCAGATGCAAGAGGTGGTTTGCCAGCTGCCGATTCTTTAGTTGACTCTAAAGCCGATGGCGTCAAAGTCACTCCGTACAAAAAAGATGGCTACACGGGAAGCACTTATACATTCGATCGAGTTCCATTCTCTACTTTCAAAAGTGATGGTTCTACTAACAATGACATTAATGTTGAGCGGATAGGTAACCAAATAAAACTTACTGGGGAACTGGATTTCTCCTATGGGGATACACCAGATGTATCAGATCCATTTTCAAATTTATTGGCTCAGTCAATATCATCTTCAGCAGATATGAAAATCTCTGTTCAGTTTCCTGTCAAAGTATTGAGCTCGACTGGAACAATTAGTGAAGATGGAAAAACAGTCACTTGGATACCAAAATTAGGTGAAAAATTAGATTTGGCAACCACCGTTGAGATTCCAAAGGCATTGCAGTTCAAAACGCAGATAGTTTATGCATTTTTAGGTTTATTGATGATTCTGATTCTTGTCATTTTCTTAAGAAAGAGAAAAGAAAAATTGAAGAGCGTAGGTTCTGAATTTGAAATTTAGTCGATAGAGACTAGATCAAAGTAGTCTTCTTTCCATAAATCTTCATCACCATCGGGAAGCAGAATGACACGTTCTGGCTTTAATGATTGAACCGCACCTTCATCGTGGCTGACCATGATGACTGCACCTTGATACTCGGTTAACGCGCCAAGAATTTCCGCACGGGATGCTGGGTCCAAGTTGTTTGTTGGTTCATCCAGCAATAGAACATTTGCTGCCGATACAACGAGCACTGCCAAAGCTAGGCGAGTTCGTTCTCCGCCAGATAAGACTTTGACTGGCTTATGCACATCATCGCCGATGAATAAGAAAGAACCGAGAGTGTTTCGTGCCTCAGGTTCGCGAAGATCTGGGGTAGCCGACATCATGTTCTCTAAGACGGTGCGTTCAAAGTCCAATGATTCATGCTCTTGTGCGTAATAACCAATCTTTAACCCATGCCCATGCTCAACGGTTCCGGTGTCAGACTCTAATTCTCCGGCCAAGATTCGAAGTAACGTTGTTTTACCTGCACCGTTGAGGCCAAGTATCACAACGCGTGAGCCTTTATCAATGACACATGAAACGTCGGTAAAGATTTCAAGCGAACCATATGATTTAGAAAGCTCTTCACCAGATAACGGAGTTTTTCCACACGGCGCAGGTGTGGGAAAGCGCAAGCGTGCAACTTTGTCACTCACACGAACGTCTTCCAGGCCTGACCGTAGTTTTTCAGCGCGCCGTAACATTCCCTGAGCTGCCGTTGCCTTACTGGCCTTGGCGCGCATTTTCTCACCCTGTTTTTGCAAAATCTCAGCACGTTTTTCAGCGTTAGCACGTTCTTTCTTTCGGCGATGTTCATCTTGCTCGCGTTGGAGCAAGTATGCCTTCCAACCTAAGTTATAGACATCAATAACGTTTCGGTTAGCGTCTAAGTAAAAGACTTTATTAACGACAGTTTCGATCAAGTTAACATCGTGAGAGATGATGACAAGTCCGCCCGAATACTTTGCAAGAAAATCGCGCAGCCACATAATTGAATCAGCATCTAAGTGGTTAGTTGGTTCATCCAGCAATAGAGTTTCTGCACCACTAAATAAGATTCGAGCTAGTTCGATACGTCGACGTTGACCACCAGATAACGTTGATAATTCGTGACCAAAAACTGCTTCGGTCACTCCGAGTGAAGTTGCAATTGCTTCGGCCTCTGCCGTTGCGGCATATCCACCTGCAGCACTGAATTCATGTTCAACTCGGGTATATCTCTCCATAGCCTTTTCCAGGGCTTCGCCTTCAGTACTAGCCATTTCTTCTTCTACTTGGCGCATTCGATGTGAGATTTGATCTAAGTTTCGCGCGGACAATATGCGCTCAATTACTGATCCAGGTTCATCACCCGTTCGT
>CANKCT010000050.1 GCA_947480465.1 Actinomycetota bacterium | reverse complement strand
ATATAGATGAAATTTACCAACGGGCTGACTCTTCTTTACAATTTCATAATTTTTCTCAATTGTTTTTTGAGCATCGACATCTCTTTCTATTACATGCACCAATGATGCACCGCGTGACAATGCTTCCAGTCCGATTGCTCCAGAACCACCAAATAAATCCAAGACATGCAAACCTAAGAAATCGCCAAATTCTGATGTAAGCGAAGAGAACAACCCTTCTCTAGCTCGGTCAGATGTTGGTCTTGTTGCACCTGCAACAGTTCCCAATGTGCGACCTTTGGCAACACCAGCAATTATTCTCAACTATTAACCCTTATCTAAATAATCTATGGCCGCATTGCGCGCCATACGTGCGACTTCTGCACTGAGTGCAGGATAACTTGTTAAATCCTCAGAAGTTGAAATTATACTTTCTGCATCGTTTCTTGCTGTCTCGATGAGTGCCTCATCACGTAGAACTCGGAGTAGGCGCAAATGGGACTGTGTTCCAGATTGGTTTGCACCAAGCACATCACCCTCTCGACGTTGTTCAAGATCTATTCGCGAAAGTTCGAAACCATCTAGCGTTCGTGCAACTGCATCTAGGCGGATTCTGGCAGGAGTTTCAACCGGCGAGTTTGTAACTAATAGGCATAAGCCTGGTGATGTGCCACGGCCAACGCGGCCACGGAGCTGGTGCAGTTGAGATACACCAAATCGATCGGCATCCATAATGACCATAACCGTCGCGTTTGCAACATCCACGCCGACTTCAATGACCGTCGTTGAGACAAGTACATCAATTTCTCCCGCAGCAAATGCCCGCATCGTGGCATCTTTTTCTTCACTGCTCTGGCGTCCATGAAGCTCTGCCACGCGCAATCCTTTGAGTGGGCCACTAGCTAGTTCAGGGGCTAAAACCTTCACTGAAGTTATGTCGGCAGAGTCTTCGCCGAAGAGGAAATCTATATCTGAAGCAGTATCAGTGCCTGCTTCAATTCGCGGGGCAACAACATATGCCTGATGTCCCAAACTAACTTCTTCGCGAATTCGTTCCCCAGCACGCTCCAAAAACGCTGGCTTTTCAAGGACTGGAATAACATGCGTTGAAATTGGCTGCCTACCCAGTGGAAGTTCTCGCAAAGTTGAGACATCAAGATCGCCAAAAACTGTCATAGCTACCGTACGTGGAATAGGTGTGGCCGTCATGACCAATAGATGTGGAGGTTTTTGTGCCTTAACTTTTAGAGCATCACGTTGTTCAACACCAAATCTATGCTGCTCATCGACAACAATTAGACCCAAATCATTAAACTCAACTTTTTCGCCCAACAGCGCAGGAGTTCCAACAATTATTCCAGCGTCACCGTTTGCAGCTAGTGCAAGCGACTCTTTTCTGGCGGCAGCATTTTGCGAGCCTGTTATCAAAGTGATTCGCGTAGATTTCTCACTGCTTCCTAAAGTACCCCCAAGCGCTAGTGAACCAAGTAGTTTTTCAAAGGTTCGCAAATGTTGAGCGGCCAATACCTCAGTTGGTGCTAACAGAGCGGCTTGTCCTCCGCTATCGACAACTGCCAACATAGCGCGTAATGCGATGATTGTTTTTCCTGAACCAACTTCTCCTTGAAGCAAGCGATGCATTGGATGCGATTGAGCCAGGTCAGATTCTATTTCGGCAATTACTGCCAATTGGCCACCTGTTAATTCAAAAGGAAGCGATGCATCAAATGCTTCTAAAACTCCTCCTGTAATTGGTTTTCGAGATTTGGTATTGAGCTTCCTTAATTCATTTCTTCTCATGACCAACATTAGTTGCAGTAAAAATGCCTCATCAAAAGTCAAACGCTCTCTAGCTAAATCAGCATGGTCTAAATCAGCTGGTTTGTGAAGTTGCACAAGAGCTTGCTGAAGCGTTGGGTAGTTATGCGAGGCTCTAATTTCATCAGGCAAGAAATCAGAGAGTTCATCTAGGGAATCAATTGCCATCTCAACACATTGCGCAATTTTCCACGAAGGCATCTTTGCCGTTGCTGCATAGACCGGGAGATACTTTCCGGCAAAACTCTTAGTCGCATCATCAACGTCAGCTCCATCGGCAATCATTTGATAATCCGGATGTGCTAACTGTTTCTTACCCTTGAAAACCCCAACTTTGCCAGCAAATAATCCCTGAGTGCCGACCTTTAGCTCTTTTTCTCGCCACGCCTGATTAAAAAAAGTTAACGAGAGCTTCTGATTACCATCGGTGACGATGACTTCCAAAATGCTGCCCCTGCGTCCCCTGATTGGGCGGTTAGCCGAACTATGCACCTCAGCGAGGATTGTTACTTCATCACCTTCATTTAATGCCGCAATATCGGTGAGTTCGCCTCGCACCATGTATCTGCGCGGATAGTGGCGCATAAGATCGCCGATACTTCTGATGCCGAAGACATCGGTTAAGACTTTTACCGTGCGATCGCCTATAACTGTGGAAAGTTTATCCTCGAGATCGCTCACGTGTGCATTCTCTCGTGTTTAATCCCTTATCCGCTTCACTCAACGCCGCATGGTTAAAGATTTATCGAAACTTTCCCAGCCACTATGTGTGATCACGATTGTAATCTTGTCTTGCAGCCGTTTTGCTATGGCTTTTTCTATCCTGCCTGCCAGCCCATCATCAAGATGTTCGGTGGGCTCATCGAGAATGTAAACATCTGCCATTGCCAATAAAACCCTAGCAACAGAAAGGCGCTTGGCCTCTCCCCCCGATATAACTCTTCCGAAATCTCCAATGATGGTATCCAAACCCTCAGGAAGCTCGTTTAATAACTGATCGAGTTCGAGAATAGTAAGAACTTGAATCAACTCGGTATCGGTCGCCTCTTGATTTGCGATTTTTAAGTTCTCGCGCAGTGATGTATTGAATATGTGTGAACGCTGAACTGTTCCCACTATTCGAGCGTTTAAGTCACTAAATCTATCTGCGTCATTGCCATCAAAAGTAAGAGAGCCTTCGTAGGGCAACAAACCTAACAATCCCATCGCGAGCGTTGACTTCCCACTTCCGCTTCGTCCTCGAACTACTAATATCTCACCTTTATTAAGATCGAAAGAAACTGGCTGCATGAAATTTTCATCCCATGCCACTGTTAAGTTCTGAGCAGTGACTCTTGAAATTTCACTCTCAATTTTTTGTCCGACTTCGATGTCATCGCTCGTGGCCAGTAAGTTATCAACTGATCTCTGGGACATGAGGAGTTTGCCTGCTCCAAAGAGATTCGGATACCAAGCAGTTATCGCTTCAAAGATTACAAGAGGAATAAAAATTAACATCGTGACTTGAACGGCAGGAATGCTCTCAGAGCGCGTAAGTGACTGTGCTAACCATGAAAAGCCCACAACGCAGAAAGCAATTAAAGAATTCGTTAGGCTAGAAATGCGCCAACTCTGGCGCAACAGCATCGACTCGCGAGTATGTAAATCTCGCTCAACCATATTAGCGCCGGCTATGTTTTCATCAAGATAGCCATAAATAGCCGCCTCGGTAACACCGTGAGTTGAACTTTCTAAAAGTTTTGTATAGCTATTTTCACTCTCTTCGATAGAGCGGGCAAGTGGTTCGCTGGTGCGCTTAATTAGCTCAGGCAGTACAGCCAGCAATAGCGCACATGCGGGCAGAGTAAGTATGAGACTCTCTGGACGTACCCAATATGCAAGTAATGCACCTGCTAGTAAAGATATTACCGCCGAAGACTGCGGCAGCTTGATTCGCAACTGATACTCCTGCGCACGTTCAACATCATCAACAATACCTTTTACCGCGGTACCAGTATTAAATGACCTCGCCATCGCAATTGAGCTCTGACTCAGTTTCTTATAAATCTGAACTCTCAAATTTGTTAACTGCGCAAAGACTGCCTTGTGACTCATTAGGCGCTCGGAGTATCTTGCAACTGAACGAAAGATTCCAAAGAAGCGAACTAAGACAATTGCAACACTCAACGTTAAAATCGGAGGTTGCATTGATGCCATAGTGATTAGCCAGGCACTAGATATTGTTAATCCAATTCCACCGATAAAGGCAAAAGCACCTAATGAATAAGCAAGAAACATCATGTGGAAAGTACCTCTGAAAAGACAGCCATCATGTCATCGCTCTTGAGCACGCTGCGATCGTGGGTAATGCAGATGACAATTGCCCCACTTTGTGCGTACTCACGAAGTACTTTCATGACGACTTCACTACTTACCTGATCTAAATCGGCAGTTGGTTCGTCAGCGATTAAAACTCTGGGTTTGGCGGCTAGAGCTCTTGCTAATGCAATCTTTCGAACTTGCCCTCCGGAAGCTGCATTTCCGCTCTCGCCAGAGTTACCTATCGGCGTAGCTAAGCCCGCGGGAAGATCACCGATATGTAATCCGCACTGATTCAACAAGTCAGTAATTACCTCTGGTGCAATATCTGGATCGATGAGTCTGAACTGATGGGCAACATCGCCCGTAGATAACTGTGGATTCTGTGGAACCCAACCAATACTTTTAAACCAGGATTTTCTACGCTCCGCTGTTACAGCAATACCATTAGCCAGCACTTGCGCTTCATTACTAACTCCCAAGAGATTGAGCGCAAAAGTGCTCTTACCAATTCCGGATTCGCCTACGATAAAGAAGATATCCCCACTTCGCAGAGTTTCACCTCTGACTGCAGTATCTATTCGTCCAGGAATACTTAGCGACCAATCACTCCACTGCAGAACTTTAGTATGTGAGAAGTCATGGGGCTCATCGATAACGTGACTTTGACGCTGACTCTGTAACGCGCTTAAACGTGTCAGAGCTTCTGTTCCATCCGCCGACGCATGAAAGAGTGAGGCCGCGTTTCGCAGTGGAAAGTAGACCTCAGGTGCAAGGATTAAAACCGCTAGCGAAGCTGAAAATCCAACTCTTCCATCCACTAGCCGTAGGCCAATAGATACCGCAATAAGTGCGACTGAGATTGTTGCACAGAGTTCGAGAGCTAGTGCAGAAAGAAATGAAATCCGCAGAACCTTCATAGTCTCTTCGGTGTATCGATCACCCATCTGTGCAATTCGCGCGGGTTGAGTTTTGTGACGACCAAAGATTTTCAAAGTCACAAATCCACGGAGCGAATCTTCAAAGTAGGCAGAAAGCGAGCCCAATGTCTTCCATTTCGCGCTAACCGAATCTGCCGTATATCGCCCTATGAGAGCTCCGAAAAGTGGAATGAGCGGCAGAGTAAAAATAGCGATTACTGCAGAGAGTGGATCGAGCATGAAGATAGAAACAATAACAACTAGCGGGGTGATAGATGCGAAGAAGAGTTGGGGTAGAAAACGGCCAAGATAGATATCAAGTGAGTTCAAGCCTTTAATCAGTAAAGTGCTCAAAGTTGAACTAGAGACACTCGTAAAAGCATCTAGAGCCGTTGTAATCTCGCTACGAAGCTCTTGTTTAATACGTGAAGCTTGAATGCTGCACCAATACTCAAAACGAGATTGAAAGAGTGCTCTGAAGAACCAGGCTATCGCTAAATACACGAGAAGCGTTGAGACATGTGATGAGTTATTTATTAAGCCCACAATTATCGCTGATAACAAGTGCGCACATATAACAATCGTCGCCGACCAGATGATGGCGGCGGCGATTGAGACAGAGAAAATCCTGCGGCTACCACTCCGAGAGAGCAGTAGCCGCAATTCACTAGATTTCACTTATGCAGAGTGTGGCTAACTGCATCGAGAACTCCATGCTCTGGGTTAGAGATCTGCGAAGCGCTCACACGCTTGCGGAATACCCAGTAAGTCCACCCCTGATAGATGAGCACAATCGGTGTCATAACAACGGCAACGTATGTCATCACTTTCAAGGTGTAGTCCGTGCTGGATGCATTCGTAATCGTGAGATCAAACTGTGACCCCAGCGATGAAGGCATCACGCGTGGGTATAGGGCATAAAAGAGAGTGGAGACAAAAGTTGCAATTGCAACTGAGTTGAAGATGAATGCCCAACCCTCTCGACCCAGAAGGTTTGCCCCCATGCCTGCAACCCACAACAGAGCAACCAGTACTGACAAGATCAGTACTCTCGAGTTGATCTCTGGGAATAGAAGATTGGTCCAAGTTAAGAAGCCAACGCAGGCAACAGCTGCAATCAGACCTGTGATTTTCGCTACTGCACGTGAGCGTTCACGAATTTCACCCGTTGTCTTCAATGATAAGAAGACAGCGCCATGAGTCAAAAAGACAGTCAAGGTTACAACGCCACCAAGGAGTGCGAATGGATTGAGTAGATTGAAGAATCCCCCAACATATTCGAGAGATCCATTGGATGCTTTTTCAATGGGAACGCCTTTAACAATGTTAGAAAAAGCAACTCCCCACAGTAGAGCTGGAATAGCGCTACTTATCATGATTGCGATATCCCAACGTTGTCTCCACTGTGCTTTTCCGTATTTTGAGCGATACTCAAATGAAACGCCACGTACGATAAGAGAGACAAGGATTAGGAAGAGTGGAAGATAAAAACCACTAAAAAGAGTTGCATACCATTCAGGAAATGCT
>CANKCT010000049.1 GCA_947480465.1 Actinomycetota bacterium | reverse complement strand
GATTGGCTGAACTAGCTCGATGGATGAATCTAAATTTTCAAGACTTTTAGCTTCGTGAGTTGCACCTAAAATATTGGCATCAGTTGAGTAGGCCTTTTCTGTGCTATCGCGATATGGCAAGCCATGTGCAACGAGCCATTCAGACATTTCTTTACGGCCGCCAAGTTCGTTTACAAAGTCTGCATCTAACCAAGGTTTGTAGATTCTTAAATTAGGATTTGCTAAAAGTCCATAGCGATAAAATCGCTCGATATCATTGCCTTTATAGGTCGATCCATCACCCCAGATTTCAACTGAATCAGCATGCATGGCGCGAACCAACATCGTGCCAGTGACTGCCCGACCTAACGGTGTTGTATTGAAATACTGTTTCAATCCACTACGAATATGGAATGCTCCGCACGCGATAGCGGCAAGACCTTCTTCAACCAGTGCACTCTTACAGTCAACAAGTCTTGCAATTTCTGCACCGTACTCGTGTGCGCGAGTGGGGACCGATTCAATATCAGGCTCGTCATATTGACCTAAATCGGCGGTGTATGTGCAAGGAACTGCACCTTTTGCCCGCATCCAGGCCACAGCCACGGAGGTATCAAGGCCACCAGAAAATGCGATTCCGACTTTTTCGCCTATGGGTAATGAGGCTAGGACCTTGGACATGCGTTAAGTCTAACCGATGAAGGGTGCAGGGAGTTTGCTCTCAAGGGCCGGCGTAATCCCCCATTGGTCACAAATCTCACGATATCTCGTCAAATCAATTGAATCAGGTGGTGCATTCGTCTTAACTGCACGGATCATCAGATTGCGCGGAGTGTGCTCGCCTCCAATGAACTCAATGATTTCAACTCTATAACCCACTATTCGTAATATCTGAGCTCGCAATGTGTCCGTCAATAAATCACCCAGGCGCTCTTTCATTAAACCAAACTTCGTAATTCCTGTCCAAGGCTCTGGACTAACTTGCATCTGCGACTGAATGTCGTGGTGACAGCAGGGGGCAATCAACAGGAGCTTTGCATCTGCTTTAACCGCCCACGCAATAGCATCATCAGTAGCGGTATCGCATGCATGTAATGCAATAGCAATATCGGTGGATTGTTTTGTGGTTGTTGCAATTTCTTCAGCTCGAAAATTAATTGTTGAAGTAATCCCCAGTTTTTTGGCAATCTCATTATTGCGGTCCCTTGATGATGTACGTATATCAATGCCAGTAACTTCAACTGGGATTCCAATAGAACGTAAATATTGGTGCGCCGCAAAAGTTAAATACGCATGCCCGCAGCCTAAATCTACAATTGAAAGCGGATTTTCTTCGACTGGAGAGTGTATCTGCCCAGCCTCAATAGCGTTTTTCAGAGTTGGAACAAGTAAACGTAAGAATTCTTCAACTTGTAAGTACTTATCTTGCTTAGAGGGCTTGATGCTCCCTTTGTGATCAGAGATTCCAACTTCTAGCAAGAACGGATCTGAGGGATCAAGCAAGCGGTTCTTTTTCTTGTCATGAGTCAACTCTTGCTTTAAAGACTTCTTCTCATAACCAATGTGCGCTTCACCACTCTTGGTAATTCTAATAGTCATAGAACTCTCTGTCTGCTCAACTAAAATGTTTGAATAACCTCCATTTAAAAGTGCAGAGATCGAATCAGATTCTGGCTCGATATTCTTTACTGTTGTGGCACGACCATCATTATGGCTCAGTTGTAACTTAACCTGACCTTTAATGAGTACTGGGCGAATATCAACTCTTTCAAACTCGGTCTCCATTGATTTACGCCGACCAGACAGGACTACACGAACCAGGACGCTTGTATCTAGAATTTGCGCGCAGGCTTTTTCAAGCGCGACTTCTAATGAGACAGCCATTTTTTACTTCAAAAACGTAAAGGCAGACATGGCCTGAGTCTAAGACCGCTCTCGGCTAACTTCAAACTAACTCTCATAAAACTCATAGAGGAAGCGCGCGCGCTTGGCTATGGTTAAGCCATGAAACGTTTTAATCCTTGGCTAGCCGAGAGAATTACGAATGGTGTTGCGACAATGTGGTGCGCATATCTCTTTGCAGCGATAGCACTGATTTCTCTACCAAAGGCAATTCAATCGGGTGATTCGATTGTTATTGTTTCTTGGGTGGCGCAGACCTTTTTACAACTCGTACTACTTTCTATAATCATGGTTGGACAAAAAGTACAATCACAAAAACTAGAAAATACTATTAATGAAACTCATGCAGCATCTCTTGCTGAGTTTGAATTGGCAAAGGAGGCACGTGCCTTGGCCAACCAAGAGCTAGCCGAACTTCATGCCCTCTCGCATGATATGCATAAGCTATTGAAAGAGGTTGAGGCCAAGTTTCCAGGCTAAATCGTTATAGAAGCGCAACCTTCTTTCGCTGATTTCAGTTTTGTTGCATTGATTGCCAGATAATGGGTGACATAGATTGCGGGCATGAAATTAACGCCATGGTGGAAAGAAGCGGTGATTTATCAGATTTACCCACGATCTTTCAATGATAGTAATGGTGATGGTGAAGGCGATTTGCCTGGAATTACAGCCCATCTGGAGTACGTTCAAACCTTAGGTGTTGATGCGATCTGGTTAAGTCCCTTCTATACCTCCCCCAACAAAGACGGTGGCTATGACGTTGCTGATCCACGAGATGTTGATCCACGCTTTGGAGATTTAGATGACGCTAAAAATCTCATTAAGCGAGCACATGAATTAAACCTTCGGGTCTTAGCCGACATAGTTCCAAATCATTTTTCAGATCAGCATAAATGGTTTCAAGCCGCTTTAAAGGCAGGCAGAGGTTCGCCCGAACGTGACCGCTTTCACTTCTACGATGCAAACCCGGACGGTACGCCGCCAAATAATTGGATTTCTCTTTTCGGTGGACCGTCTTGGACACAAGTTGAAGATGGGCAGTTCTATCTACATCTGTTTGACTCATCGCAACCTGACCTCAATTGGGATAATGCAGATGTTAATTCAGACTTTGAAGAAACTCTTCGATTTTGGCTAGACCTTGGGGTCGATGGATTCCGAATCGACGTGGCACATGGATTAGTCAAAGAAGATATCGGGAAAAATCATCCCGATCCCACCGGACTAAGCAACGCGCTTCGACTTGATGTAGAAATGGATTCCGATGTGCGCAATGCGCTATTAGAGTCAGTTCCGTATTTTGATCGTCAAGGTGTTCACGAGATATATCGTCGCTGGCGAAAAATCTTCGATTCGTATGGTGATCGTGAAGTGATGGCAGTTGCTGAAGCATGGGTACATCCTCCAATTAATGCAACGCGATATGTTCGCGCCGATGAATTACACCAAGTCTTTAATTTTGACTTGCTGACTGCTCCCTTTAATAGCGTGTTCCTCTTCGACGTTATCACTCGATCAATTGAACTCAATGCAACTGTTAATGCGTTACCAACATGGGCACTGAGCAATCATGATTCTCCGCGTGTGGCTTCTCGTATTGGTGATCTAGAATCACAGGCCCTTGCGTTGTTTGTCTTTGCTCTCCCTGGATCTGCATATATTTTTGCGGGACAAGAATTGGGGCTTCCAGATGGTGAGCTTCAAAATTCTGATAGACAAGACCCTTCTTTTATTCGCTCCAAAGGTGCTATCAAGGGAAGAGATGGGGCACGTGTGCCCCTGCCGTGGAGTGGAGAAAGTCCGCCCTTTGGATTTACAACTGGAAAGCCTTGGCTGCCACTCAATCAATCGTGGAGCGCTTTAACTATTGAGAAAGGGAGCACAAACCCCGATAGCGTCCTCAATCTGTATCGCAAAGCACTTTCCCTCAGAGCTCAATTTCTTGCTGGATCTGGAGAAATCCAGTGGCTCGAATCCCCTTTGCATGGAACTAAGTCGAGTGAGCTTCTTGTCTTCAAACGAGGTGCTATTAGCGTGTTCATGAATCTTTCACACAATGATCTGGTTTTCGACCTTAGTGGCCAAGTATTACTTTCAAGCACAAATGGTTCACTCAATCTCAATGATAACTCTGTGATACCTGCGCGCTCAACCGTCTGGATACTTAACTAACTGACACAATGCCGTCATGGAATCTACGATGACGTGGCTTGTGACAATAGGAATTTTAGCTACGGTCATAATATTTGATCTTGCTATTGCTGTACTACG
The DNA here is from genome assembly GCA_947480465.1 of Actinomycetota bacterium. GTDB lineage: Bacteria > Actinomycetota > Actinomycetes > Nanopelagicales > Nanopelagicaceae > Planktophila. The sequence goes on along the minus strand of CANKCT010000049.1, from coordinate 2,564 downwards.
AAGAAATAAAGTCACATCCCTCGGTGAGGCTGCCTTCTGGACAACTTTCTATATTGGTACCGCAATAGTCTTTGGTGCACTTTTACCGCATTGGTCAGGTGAAAATGGTCAGAAAGAGTTTTTTGCTGGTTGGTTAACTGAGTATGCATTATCGGTAGACAATATTTTTGTGTTTATCATTCTGCTGACTCACTTAAAAGTGCAAAAAGAAAGACAACAACTAGTCCTACTACTAGGTATCATGCTCACAATCGCAATTCGTGGGCTATTGATTCCATTAGGTGCTGCACTTATTTCACGTTTCTCCAGCATCTTTTTTGTATTTGGCGCGTTTCTAATCTATACCGCCTATAGTTTGGCTAAAGAAAATGAAGATGATGAGTTCAAAGAAGGCCGTGTTGTTTCAACCTTGAAAGCTCGAGGGATGAGCATTTTCTCAATCGCACTCATCGCACTCGGCCTAACAAATCTTGTCTTTTCACTTGACTCTATCCCTGCAATTTTTGGTCTGACAAAAGATCCTTATATCGTTACAACCGCAAATGTTTTCGCGCTTATGGGGTTGCGCCAACTCTACTTTTTACTTGAAGGATTGTTATCGCGCCTTATATTTTTATCAAAGGGACTCTCTTTTATTCTTGCCTTTATCGGTATTAAAATGATTATGGAAGCATTTCACGGGATAGGCATCGATGACATTGCAGCAATACATATCCCAGATGTAAGCCTTGAAATTAGTCTTGGCGTGATAGTTGCGACGCTAATAATAACCACTGTAGCGAGCCTTACAGCCACCAGAAAAGACGGTACTGCAATACTTTAGACCGCTTCTTTTTTCTTTCTTACTGTTTCCCGATCGTAATCTTTTGTACGCTCATGTATTTTTCTTATTTGCAATGCAAAGGCTTTAATTGCAGAATCAAATGCGGCAAGATCATTAAACTCTGCCGCCTCTGATTTGATAAAAGGCCCAGCCCCATGAGAAGTCAAAATGACTCGATGTGATTTTTTCCCTTGACGAGGGTTCGCTTCATGAAGAATCTCAACTTCAACGCGTTCAATTAATACACTGAATCGCTCCATAGAGTTGAGTTTTTCTTCTGCAATTAATCTAAAGTCTTCAGCTAAATCTGCATGACGGGTATGAATAAGAATCTTCATGCCTATAAGGGTAGTACGAAAATCACTCCAGTTACTAGAGCCGCAAGCAGAAAAGATTTCCCTAGAATTTTGAGTGCTGTTCTTCTATCTGCCTCTCTGTCTTTTGCATCACTTACCCGAGAGATGTCTCCAAGTTTGCCGAGGTTAAATGTTCCAGCTAAACCATAAGCCAGACAGAACTTACTTCGTGATTGCACATAACCAACGGATGCAACCATGAGCGGTAGAAAAATACCTAATCGGGCAATCGGGTCAGCATTTACTGAAATTAGTCCAACCAGTGACGTTAGTGAAAAAAACAATCCCACTAAACCAACCATTTGCCTGCGACGAACTTCACTTTTTCCTAAATTACAAGTGCCTGGAATATATCTAGCCTCAGACATCTTCGTACTCATCTTCATCTATCCATGCGTTCGCGGACGTATCCTCTTGGTGCTCTATCCAGGACAAGAATGAGCCAACGGCACGAAAAGCCAATACCGCTACAGTTACAGCTGCAAATATGCGGCGAATCGCTTTTATCATGGGCTAAAAATACTCCCAATTGTGCAGAATTTCTCTAGATAGAAGCAAGAGCGGCGTTTATGTCGTTCCAAATATCGTCAACATGTTCACAGCCCACTGAGAGTCGAATCAACTGCTCTGGTACTGAGACGCTTTCTATGGGCCACCTACGGCGACGCTCCCACAAAGACTCGATTCCCCCAAGACTCGTTGCATGCGATATCAAGGTCGATGATTCGCAAACAGTTTGAGTTTCCTCGGCAGTGCCAGCTACTTCAAAGGAAATTATCGCACCGAATCCTGGGTAGCGAACTCGAGAAATCTTAGGGTGAGCTGATAAACGTGATACTAGTTCTTTTGCGTTTTCTTGCGACTTATTGAAGCGTAGTGGGAATGTTCTCAAGCCGCGTAGAGCAAGCCAAGACTCAAATGGCCCTGGGATAGAACCATTAAAACTGCGGGCATCGTGGAGCCGTTTGTAAAGCGCTTGATCATTTGTTGAAAGCGAGCCCATGAGAACATCACTGTGACCAGAGAGAAATTTAGTCACCGAGTGCATCACGATGTCAGCACCCATAACTAAAGGGTTCTGGACTAGAGGGGTTGCAAACGTGTTATCAACGGCAACTCCAATGCCCAATTTCTTCGCTGCCGCAATTAAGAGCTCTAACTCGGCAACATCTAAACATGGGTTAGTAGGAGATTCAATCCAAACAAGTGCAGCACCTTTCATCGCATCGATTACTGATGAAGTATCCACGATGTCAACAAAACGAACTTCCAATCGCCCACTCTCATGAAAAGTTTTTAGCAGTGTCATGACTCCGCTGTAGCCTTGATTAGATGCAACAACTGGTGCTCCGATTGGTAAAATTGAGAATACGGCGCTAACAGCT
>CANKCT010000048.1 GCA_947480465.1 Actinomycetota bacterium | reverse complement strand
TTTGTCACAGAGACAACTGGTCCAAAGATTTCTTCTTGAAAAATGCGCATCTTGTTATGGCCTTCGAAAATCGTTGGCATAACGTAGTAACCACCAGATAGTTCACCGCCCAAATCTGCGCGTTCACCACCCGTAATTACCTTTGCGCCTTCTTTCTTACCAATATCTAAGTAAGAGAGAATTTTCTCTAACTGATCAGTGCTTGCCTGCGCACCAATCATCGTTGAAAGATCTAATGGGTGCCCCTGTTTTATGGCATTTGTACGGGCAGTCACATCACCCAAGAACTTGTCATAGATCTTGGTATCAATGAGTCCACGTGAAGGACAGGTACAAACTTCACCTTGGTTAACGGCAAACATTGTGAAGCCCTCTAACGCCTTGTCATAAAAGGCATCATCTTCTGCAGCGACATCGGCAAAGAAGATATTTGGGCTCTTGCCACCAAGTTCGAGAGTGACCGGAATGATGTTTTCTGATGCGTACTGCATGATCAGACGTCCAGTTGAGGTCTCGCCAGTGAACGCAATCTTTGCAATTCGCGGAGACGATGCAAGTGGCTTACCTGCTTCAACACCAAATCCGTTAACGATATTGACAACACCATCTGGCAATAGATCCTTAATGATGTCCATCCAGAACAAAATAGAGACTGGTGTCTGCTCTGCAGGTTTTAAAACAACGCAGTTACCCGCAGCTAAAGCTGGGGCTAGCTTCCATACAGCCATCAAGATTGGGAAGTTCCACGGAATAATTTGACCGACTACGCCAAGTGGTTCGTGGAAATGATAGGCAACCGTGTCATTATCTAATTCGCCAGCTGAACCCTCTTGTGCGCGGATTGCAGCAGCGAAGTATCTGAAGTGATCTATTGCAAGTGGGATATCAACATATAGTGCCTCACGAATTGGTTTTCCGTTTTCCCATGTCTCAGCAACTGCAATAGCCTCAACATTGTCTTGCATACGATCTGCGATTTTGTTCAGAATAATTGCGCGCTCTGTTGCAGATGTCTTACCCCAAGCCGGAGCGGCGGCATGGGCGGCATCTAGTGCTTTATCAATATCTTTTGCATTTCCCCGTGCAACATCGCAGAAAACTTTCCCTGTAACTGGAGTGACGTTTTCAAAGTATTGACCCGAATCAGGTTTTTCATATCTTCCATTTATCCAATGGTCATACCGTGGTAAAAAAACAGCTTTGCTACCGGGCTGCCCCGGAGCGACGAAATCAGTCATCTCTACTCCAATTTCAACTGCGCAACGGTGCGCAGTGGTTGGATAGAAAGTAGTCCTGAAGTTCGTCAAGCAACATGGCTAGATTGAGTCCTAGCCCTCAAAACCTAAGTATTGAAGAGCTAAGCCATCGCCTTTTTGAGATTCTCATCAATCGATGCCAAGAACTCTTGCGTTGTTTGCCATGGTGCATCTTTAGATATGAGCAGTGAAAGATCTTTTGTCATCTTTCCCTGTTCCACTGTCTCAATGCAGACGCGCTCGAGTGTGTCACAGAAAGCTGCGAGTTCGGCGTTGTTATCTAATTTTGCACGATGAGCTAAACCACGGGTCCAAGCAAAGATCGATGCAATTGGATTTGTTGATGTCGCTTTACCCTTTTGGTGATCACGGTAGTGGCGTGTCACTGTTCCGTGAGCCGCTTCGGATTCAACTATTTTTCCATCTGGTGTCATTAATACAGATGTCATTAAACCGAGTGAGCCATATCCTTGAGCAACGGTGTCAGATTGAACATCTCCATCATAATTCTTACATGCCCAGACGTATCCGCCTTCCATGCGAAGTGACATTGCCACCATGTCATCGATTAAGCGGTGTTCGTACCAAATTCCAGCTGCATCAAAAGCGGTCTTAAACTCAGCTTGAAAAATCTCTTCGAAAATATCTTTGAAACGTCCATCATAGGCTTTCAAGATAGTGTTTTTAGTTGAAAGATAGACTGGGTACTTACGATTTAGTCCATAGTTCAGCGATGCACGTGCAAAGTCACGGATTGATTCATCCATGTTGTACATACCCATTGCAACACCTGAAGATGGGAAATCAAAAACGTTGTATTCAATTGGAGCAGAGCCATCTTCTGGAACAAATGTCATAGTCAGCTTGCCCGCACTTGGTACACGGAAATCCGTTGCTTTGTACTGATCACCGAATGCATGACGACCAATAACTATTGGCTTAGTCCAATGCGGAACTAGGCGGGGTACATTGCTAATAATGATTGGTTCGCGAAAAATCACACCACCCAAGATATTTCGAACGGTTCCGTTAGGGGACTTCCACATCTTTTTGAGCCCAAACTCTTCAACGCGGGCTTCGTCCGGAGTAATCGTTGCGCATTTAATTCCAACGCCATGCTTTTGAATCGCGTGAGCCGAGTCAATGGTTACCTGATCATCAGTTGCATCTCGATTTTCCATGCCAAGGTCATAATATTCAAGGTTCACATCTAGGTAAGGAAGGATTAAAGACTCCTTGATGAACTGCCAAATGATGCGAGTCATCTCGTCGCCATCTAGCTCGACTACGGTTCCTTCTACTTTAATCTTGGCCATGTAATGCGCTCCTTATTTAGAGTGTTTGAACGTCTGCTTGTTTTGCACGTACAGCTTCAGCGGCAGCTTTGAGCGCTACAACTTCAGAATCAGTGAGTGCGCTTTCAACTACTTTATTAACTCCATTGCGACCAATTTCTGCTTCCACGCCTAGATAGACACCTGAGATTCCGTATTCGCCATCGACCCATGCACATACCGGCATGATGGCACCTGAATCTTCAATAACTGCTTTAGCCATACGGGCAGCCGCCGCCGATGGTGCGTAATAAGCCGAACCAGTTTTCAGAAGTGCAACAACTTCTGCGCCACCATTACGAGTGCGATCTACAAGTTCGTCTATTTCACTTGCCGATAAAAGTTCGCTTAGCGCTTGCCCATTTACTGTGCAACGGCTTGGAACTGGAACCATCGTGTCACCATGCGAACCAAGAGTTAAAGTCTTTACAACGCCAACCTTGACAGCCAATTTTTCTGCAACAAAATTAGTGAATCGAGCTGTATCTAACATTCCAGCCTGTCCCATGACGCGATTTTTTGGAAAACCAGTCGCAATTTGTGCAAGTGATGTCATTTCATCGAGTGGATTCGACACCACAATAATGACGGCGTTAGGGGAATGTTTTGCAATGTTTTCAGCGACTCCACGGACGATGCCTGCATTAACACCAATTAAATCCATGCGACTCATTCCAGGTTTGCGTGGAAGGCCTGCAGTGATAACAACGACATCAGAGTTTGCGGTTGCTTCATAGCCCGCACCTTCAGCAGTGGTTGTTGCGCCAATAATCTTTGTTTCGAAACCTTCGATAGAGCGCGATTGATTCATATCAAGGGCTAATCCCTCAGGTTTACCCTCGACAATATCGGTAAGAACAACGGTGTCAAAAATATCGTACTCAGCTAATCGAAGCGCAGTTGTTGATCCATAAAAACCTGCACCGACTACTGTTACTTTTCCGCCCATGGCGTACTCCCTTTTCTTGTTCCTTCAGGCACTGCGCTTACTCTACCGTCCGTGAGGAAGTGCAATCGCCAGTGCAAAAAGGGCAATTGCAATAACAAGTGGAAAATAGAAGTCGAATTTTCGTGACCTGCGTGCCTTTAACGCTACCCCTGCAGTGCCTACCGCAATAAATAGTGACCCACCTCGCACAATTCCGCCGATTCCTAATGCAATGCCAATACACACTGCGGTGCTACTAAACAGAGACAAAAGACGATTGCTCAACTGCATGCATCAACTACATTCTTAATCAGCATTGCACGAGTCATTGGTCCTACACCACCAGGCATCGGGGCTACCCATGAGGCAACTGCCATCACACTTGGATCTACATCCCCTAGCAATCCTGCATCGGTACGTGAAATTCCAACGTCAATCACAACAGCACCAGGCTTAATCATGTCGGCTTTCAAGAAGTGTGCCTGCCCAATTGCCGCAACAATTATGTCCGCGTTCTTTGTGTGTGCAGTTAAATCCTTAGTGCCCGTATGGGTAAGCGTTACTGTTGCATTTTCCTGCTTTCGAGTGAGCAGTAAGCCCAGTGGGCGACCTACGGTTAAGCCTCGTCCAATTACTGTTACTTCGGCACCTTTGGTACTAATTCCATAATGAGTTAGTAACTCAACAATGCCATGTGGAGTACAAGGCAAAGGTGCGTCATATCCTGATACTAAACGACCTAAATTCATCGGGTGTAAGCCATCAGCATCTTTAGTTGGATCTATAGCTTCCAAGACTCGTTGGGTGTTAATTCCTTTTGGCAGAGGCAATTGAACAATATAACCAGTGCACTCAGGTGCGGCATTGAGATCTTTTATTGCTGCCATAACATCAGCTTCAGTTGCATCGGCAGGCAAATCAACTCTGATTGAGTTGATGCCGACTTCGTGGCAGTCACGATGTTTACCACCAACATAAGAGTGCGATCCAGGATCATCACCAACTAGCACCGTACCAAGACCTGGTGTAACTCCTTGGGATTTAAGTTGAGCTACTCGAAGTGCAAGTGTGGCCTTAATTGATGCTGCTAGTGCCTTGCCATCTAATATTTGAGCGCTCATAACTGCCATCCTATTGCAGGCTTATGCGTGAGAGAAATGACGCGTATCTGTGAAAAACATCGCAATACCAGCGCTTTCGGCTGCAGCAATCACCTCGTCATCGCGCATGCTACCTCCAGGTTGAACCACCGCAGTAACACCTGCGTCAATCAAAATCTGAAGACCATCAGCAAATGGGAAGAACGCATCACTAGCTGCAACTGATCCTCTTACACGCTCCCCCGCACGAGTAACCGCTAAGCGAGCAGAATCAACACGGTTAACTTGACCCATACCGATTCCGACAGATGCAGTGTTCTTAGCTAATAAAATCGCATTACTCTTTACGCTTCGCACACTTCGCCAAGCAAATTCAAGATCTTTAAGTGTTTGAATATCCACGCTCTCGCCACTTACCTGTCTCCAATTCTTAGGTGAGTCACCTGGAGCATTTACTAAATCAGTCTCTTGCAGAAGAATTCCTCCAGAAACAGGACGCATCTCCAGATTAGAGAGTGTTGGCGATTCACACTTAAGAATTCTGATATTTGCTTTCTTCATTAAAATTTCAAGAGCGTCCTGATCATAATCTGGAGCAATGATAACTTCCGTGAAAACGTCTGATAATGGTGTTGCCATCGCAAGATCTACTTTTCTGTTTGCGGCAATAACTCCACCAAATGCAGAAATTGGATCGCATTCATGGGCATGTTGATATGCAACCGCTACACCAAGTTCACACACTGCGATTCCACATGGATTTGCATGCTTCATAATTGCAACTGCAGGATCACGGTGATCCAACACTGCTCGCCAAGCAGATTCGGCATCCGTGTAGTTATTAAAGGACATCTCTTTGCCATGCAATTGCACAGCATTAACAATTCCAATTGGGCCACCAGAATAAATAGCTGCCTTCTGGTGAGGGTTTTCGCCATAACGCAGCGACTTGTCACGATGCCAGATACGCCCGAACCATTCAGGAAGTTCTTCGCCACTACCCAGCCAGTTAGCTATCGTTAAATCATATTCAGCCGTAGTTCTAAAGACTTCTAGGGCCAACTGGCGACGCTCAACTGCAGTAAACCCGCCATTTTGAACTGCTTCGATCAAATTGTCATATTGTGCAATGTTAGAAATAACTGCAACTGAACCATGATTTTTTGCCGCCCCACGCAACATCGATGGTCCTCCTATATCAATTTGCTCAATGCATTCAGCGAAATCTGCGCCTGATGCGATTGTTGCAGCAAATGGATAGAGATTAATAATGACTAAATCGAAGGGATCAATATCTAAATCTTTTATAGCTGCAATATGTTCGGCATTATTTTGATCTGCCAATATTCCAGAATGTATTCGTGGGTGAAGAGTTTTCACTCGGCCCCCCATAATTTCAGGAAAACCCGTATACGAACTTACTTCAGTTACGGTAATTCCCTCTGCAGCTAATGTTGCAGCGGTAGAACCAGTTGAAAGGATTTCAATTCCTGCATTGCTGAGCACCTTTCCAATTTCAAGTAATCGTGTTTTGTCATAGACGCTGACTAGCGCACGACGAATACTTTTCCGATCAGACATGGCGCTCCAGAGTGGGAAGTATTAACGCTATGGTCGCAACAATGAGACCACGTTCAACTTTCTTAATTCTCTCATGAAGACTCGCTTCATCATCACTTGGCAACACTGGTACTTCCATTTGAGTAATGATTGGACCTGTATCAACACCATCATCTACCCAATGAACTGTTGTCCCAGTAACTGAAACACCGGCGTCAAGTGCGTCACGAACAGCATGCGCACCTGGAAAATCAGGCAATAAGGCGGGGTGACTATTTATTGTAGGGAATCGATTAACAAACTCCGGTGGCAAAATCCGCATGAACCCAGCACTCACGACTAAATCGGGGTTGTATGCGCAAACTCTTTCAACTATCTGGGTGTTCCACTCTTCGCGTGAACTTCCAAGGCGGATAACTTCAGTGGGGATGCCTGCAGAATGTGCTCGCGCTAAAACCCCGGCAGTCGGTTGATCACTAATAACCGCAGCAATTTCAACGTCAAGGTCTCGGGCATCAAAAATAGCTTGTGCCAATGTTCCAGCCCCTGAGGCAAGAATGATGATCCGATGTGTCATTTACGTTTTCCTAAGCGTGGGACATAAAGGGCCAATAAGGCACCTATAACTAACTCTCCACCAACACTCAAAGTGAATTTCCATGGTGAAACGCCCACAGCTGACATAGCCCGGGTTATGAGTGCACCGC
>CANKCT010000047.1 GCA_947480465.1 Actinomycetota bacterium | reverse complement strand
GTTCCGCGATTTCAGTGTCCCGGTCCCAATGCGAATTACCCATCCACTCCCAACCAAAACCAGCAGGCTGAGCCAAAGTGCGCATGGATTCAAAACCACCCGCACCGATTGAGATTGCTTCAATCTGAGTTTGAACGCGAACACGTTGCTGTGTCGTGCTGGTTCCGTAAGAGTCCTCATAATGTTTTTGCTCTTTTACATACATCGCATGTGCAGATGTGTGATTTACGGCTTGGGATTTCAATAGTTCATTGCTTAACTGAGCAAGACGGTCTTTCTTGTCAGAATCGCTCACTGAAAATGGATCAATCTCGTAGTCTGAAACCCATGTTTGATTTGCATAAACGGGTTCTGTCACAAGGGAGACAAGTTCAGTTGAAAGCGGCTTTGAAGTCTTCGCCATATTAATTGCTATGAGTGCAAGTCGATTAGCAGCTTCAACAGATATCTCTGGTGAAGATGCAAATCCCCATGCACCATTTAAAATTACACGAACACCAATGCCTGCATTTGTTTCATCGCTTTGAGTCTCAGGCTTTGCATCGCGCAGTGACAGTAAACCTGTACGGGTCCGCTCGATTCGCACATCTACATGCGATGCACCTAAATCTTTCGCACAGTTTATTGCCGCGCTTGAAACTGCTGATAATGGCAGGGCTAGAAAATCTGCATCTACGTTTTTATTCACGAGAGAACCATACGTCAAATTCAAACTAAGTGCTAGCACTATTTTAAGCCTGAAAATAATGGCGATTGAGAACTATGTGACCCACGGGATATCGCGCGAGGCCAAAGTGATTGAGTTAATAGTTGGGATAGGGGTACCCCTCAGGAAAGGCAGTGATTGAAAAATCTCCAGTGCAAAGATTTGCATGTAAATAAGAATCTTACTTCAAGGAGAGTTGAGAAAATGAAAACCTCAGAGAAAGCATTTTATATCAAAGCTTTTGCAGTTTTAACAGTGCTAATAATGACCTCCGCTAGCGTTACAAGTGCTGAAGCAGCAGCTAAAAAGACCATCACATGTTACAAAGGTACGGTAGTTAAAAAAGTTACTGCAGCCACACCAAAGTGCCCCAAAGGTTACACAACCAAGAAGCCTGTTGTTAAGGCAACTCCGACAGCCACCTCAAAGGCCACGGGATCGACCGTTGCATTCTCTGCAACTTATACTGGACAAATTGGCCTTCTATGGGGCGATGGTTTTGTACAAGCCACTTCAGTCGATGGAAAAGATAAGACAAATGCACTCGGCCTTACTGATTTAAGTGGAAGTGGCTCCGCAGCACCTGGTAACCAGTGTGATGTTTTCAACGGTACTGGAGTGATTAGTGGTGGTGGCAACTCACTCAAAGTAACTTTCGATTCTGCAAGCACACGAGCATGTGCCGAAGATGCAGAAGCGCCAACAAAGATCACGTTTACTGGTAATGCAATTATCAATAGCGGTACAGGAAAGTATGCCGGAGCTACAGGAACACTTAAAGTCACTGCTGGATCTTTTGATATCCAAACAAGTACTGCGGGTAAGAAAGAGAGTGATGCTTTTAAGTTCACAATTTCAGGAAATATCAATACTAAATAGTCTTTCCATCATAAACAACAATTGTAAGAAGGAGTGAAAATGAAAATGAAATCACCACTGGCAGCTATTGGAGTAGCTGCTTTAATTGGAAGCGTACTAATTGGCGGAACACCGGCTTATGCCGCACAAGCACCTTCCACGCTAGTTCTAACTGGTGGTAACGGAGTCTTTGGCCTAGCACCAATCGTAATCACTGCCACAGCAAACAATGCTGGAGCAGTGAAGTTTTTTGCCAATGGAGTAGCAATCACAGGTTGCGAATCTGTAGCCACAACGACTGCTACACCATTTGTAGCAAAATGCTCTTGGGTACCTTCCGTTGCAGGAGCAACTGCTCTCACTGGTGATTTAACACCTACAGATGCCACAGCTTTCGCAACGATCACATCTGCAGCTCTTAACGTCAAAGTCGGCGTACCAAGCCAAGGAGTTGTATCTCCAATTCACATCTATGTCGATACTGTCTTGGCTAGCGGTACTTCTGGAGCTCTTGCTCCACGTTTTGGTGTCAGCTGCGCAATTACCAACGAGTATCTAGTGGGCCAGGGAATTGTTTTCCGTGTGTATGCCAACAACGCCGATCAAGGTGGAGCAGTTATGGACTCAAACAATACCGCCAAGGCTTACATTGAAATCTCTGGAGTAAAAGATCCACTTCCACTTTCTTACGGAAATCACAGTGGAATCGCTTTTTGGACTGCAGTCTTGAGAACTGGTGCTGCACCTCTCTACAACACACTCGGAGTTATTAACTACAAAGTAACAATGATTGCTAAAGACCAAACTTCTATGAAGGTTCTCTCTACCAAACTTGTTCCTAAAAAAGTTGATGGAAAGCGCGTGATTGGCGATGATGGTCGCACAGTTTATGAGCGTGTGAGTTACTACCGCACAGTTCAAGTATCACCTGCACTCAAAGGTGCAACAGCCACTTATGTCCCAAACTGGACTGCTGCTTCACTATTGACGCTTTTTGCACTTCCAACAGCACCAAAACCATAAGTAAATAACGGAGAGCCGGAGAAAAGAATGAAACCAATAAAGCAAAGACTTATTTTTCAATCTGTTGCACTCGTATCGGTAGTTTTATTGACGGCCGCTGTCGCTACTCCAGCTCGTGCCGCTGATACCAACCCAGTAACACCAATAAATTTGGTGGCACCTTCTGGACTTCCTGATATTCCCGCACTTCCTTTTACTGGCGTTAAATCAGAGGCCTTCAATGCTCCTTCGACGATGCTCAACTTAGATGTTGTTCCAAGTCAAGGAGTCATTGGCACACCGATAACAATTTCCGGAAAAGGTCTACCAGCAAATACAACGGTACCTTTGACATGGACAACGTTAGATGGCACATGGGTAGCAGATATCCAGCCAAATAGCGTTAACTATCTTGGAACTAAATACACCAAGTACAACGTCAACATCGCATCAGTTACCACCGATGCAACTGGCGCTTTTGTCTACAAGACTAAGGTTCCATCAGATTTCGGTGGAGTACACGACATCTATGCCGTTCAAAACGGCGTGGCAATCGCACACGGTGGTTTTCAAACCACACGTGAGTTAAAGATTTCACCAACAAGTGGCCCAATTGGTACGAAAATTACGATCACATACACAGGTATGGGAGCAAGTCTTTATACCGCAGGGGCTGCAGTGCACTGGGATAGCTCATATGCCGGTGAAGTACAAGCACTCTGGACTCGGGGCACAGGTAAGGTCGTTATTAGAGCGGCTGGAACAATCGGAAACCATGTCATTGATGTTAAAGATGCGATCACATTTGCATATTTAAATATCTTGCAATCACCAGTCCCATATGCAAATGGCGGTCGCGCAATGTTCAAGGTGACAGCTGATAAGGGAATTGGAAAGCCGTATATCACGTGGCCTGCATCTGTAGAACCAACTCTTGAACTTCGTACAACACTGTCAAGTGTTGGTTTAAATCCAAACACAAAGGCAGTTGCGAAACTTTCAAAGACAAGCGGTCCAATTCTCACAAAAACTACTTTCAGTGCTACGGGACTTACTTCAACTGGAACACACCAACTAGTGTGGGCCTCTGTTGTAGGCAACCGTGTGAACTGCACAGGTACTTGCTGGGTTTATAACTCAATCCCACTTGGAACGGTGAATGTTACTGGAAGTACAATAAGCAGCGATATTACAATCCCAGATAATTTAGGTGGATGGCATGTTATCCAACTAAAGCAGGGCGATGTGATCGAGGCACAAGTTCCATTTTATGTTAAACACAGCATCATGCCTTTCTATGACAAGGCCGGCAAAGTTATCGGAATGGGTATTGCCAAAGCCGATAACTCAGGTTCAGTAGAAGCATTTGCTAAAGGTGGCGCTGGAGCTCCTTCAACTACTTTCAAAGCAGGCGAAGAGATAACAATCAGCATCAAGGGTGTTGGTTGGACTCAACTAGATAACACGATGGCTGTCACCTATGACAATAGCTACGTGGGCTACGGTTGCGGATTTAATTCAAATGGATACATGGTGATTCACATTACGGCAACTGGTGAACCAGGTACCCATATTATTGATTTACATCCAATCCTTTACACACAACAGCCATCATTTGCTAATACTCCATATGGAATGGTGCCGATTCTGTCGGCCGACCGTGACTTTGCTGGCTTAGCACTTGGCTACACAGTTCCTTCGATTCATTTTGCAATCACGGTTACTAAGTAGTGAATTAACTAGAAAGTAAGTTAAAGCCTCACCTCACATCAAGAGGTGAGGCTTTAACTTTAAGATATTTTGCGGCAGTCTCTGGTAGCCACCAGTTCCAGCGTCCCAGCAAAACCATGGCACTTGGTAATAACAATCCACGAATTATCGTGGCATCTACAAGCACACCAATGCCTAAACCCACGCCTAGTTGCTGCAATCCAGCAAAGTGGCCCATAACAAATCCACTAATTGCCGAAACAAAGATTATTGCCGCAGCACTGACAACGCCGCCCGTGTGTGCCATTCCCTCAATAATGGCATTCGTATTTGTGGCACCACGATCAATTGCTTCTCGCATTCTAGAAACTAAGAAAATTTCATAATCCATTGATAGACCAAAAAGAATTGCAAATAGAAAAACAAGCACCCAAACTTCTATTTGATCAATTCGATAGGTTTGTAATAGTGAAGATCCAAACCCATGCTTGAATACAGCAACAAGGGAACTACATGCAACGGCGATTGAGATTAAATCCAGGGCAATCGCTTTGAGTGGAAGAATAAGCGAACGAAAAGTTCGTGCTAGCAAAACATAAGTCAATAAAAGAGCCAAGAGAATTACCCATGGGAAAGTCAGCGCAATTCTTTTAATGAGGTCTACACCTTGAGCAGGAGCTCCACCAAGGTAGATTTTGGCATCAACTGAAAATCCGTATTGTTCAAGATTTATAGCGCGTAACTGCCGGACTAATGCATCGCTCTGTGGGGTTCCAAGGATGTGTCGGCCAACAACAAAAATACGAATAAACCGGCCAGACTCGTTAACAAAGGGTGTTTTTCCATCAGTTGCAGCGATGAAGACTTCAGAATTCTTGGACAAGTGGAGCGAAAGATCCTTTCTCGCTTGCACTATGTCCGGCAGATTAGCCCGGTCATCAGCCCCGAGATCAATGACCACTTCATGAGGCGTGATTACACCTGGGCCAATACGACTGACAATCGCGGTTAGGGCTTGTGAGGATTCCAAGTTAGCCGGAATCGCTGTCAATGAACTTGGAGTCACTGATAAGGCGAAGATTGACGAAGCCATCACTAAGAGTGAAAGACAAGATCCGATAAAGACTGATTTAGGTCTGGAAGTTACAAAACGGGCAACCTTCGCCCATGCCCCATTTAATAATCTGACATCAGACATAAGCCCTGAGTAACCAAAAGTGGAGACAACTCTGCGCCCCAAGCAGGACAGCACTGCAGGGACTAGCGTCAAAGCAGTCAGCACCGCAGTCAATGGCACGACTAATCCGGCAGCACCAAGTGAGCGCACAAAAGGCACAGGTATTAGAAGCAGAGTTGTTAATGCAATAGAAACGATTGTCCCTGAGATAAGTACAGTCTGCCCAGCAGTGTTCATGGTGTTTGATATTGCTTCATCAATAGACAGTTCGGGCTTTTCTTTAATTTCACGTCTAAAGCGATGAATAATTAAAAGTGAATAATCGATAGCTATTCCAAGACCGATAAGTTCTACGATATTGGGGATATACAAAACCATGAGCGTTTTTTGTGCCAAGAAATATACAAGTATGAGGGTAAGCGAAATTGATGCGGCAGCAAAGAGAATCGGAAGCAGAACAGCTAGTGATATTCCAAGAATTAAAACTAAGAAAAAAAGCGCAATAGCGATTGCTCCGATTTGACCGTTACGAAGATCTTGAGCAAGAACAGGTGATACATCTCGATTGATGGCAGGCGGTCCAGTGACTAGAGCACCATTTAATCCTTGCGCGAGAATGGCCTTACGGAGCGTATCCGTGAGAGCCGCAGCATCCAAAAGGGGAAGGGAAGTGGCAATACTTGCAATGAGTACACCGCCGAATGCTCGCTGCTGCGTAATATGTGATGGCTCAATTGTTTGAACGGCACTTATAAGTGCCTCTTTGTAACTTTGAATCTCGGCTGGGGTAGATTCCTTATATTTGTAAATAACCGTAAACGTACCTTGAGTATTTTCACCAAATTCCTTGTTAAGAATTGCATCCGCTTGAGCCGACTGACTTCCCGGAGTTTCTAGCGAAACCGATAAATGCTCCCTAATGTGTGCGCTCGCCAATAAACCTGTAAGCAGAATTGCCAGCCAAATTCCGATGGTTACCAATCGATGTTGGATAACAGTTTTCGTCCATCGCGCCATCATGTATTGGAGTCTAATGACTTGCAGAATCACTCCACTCGCTTTAGGCTTGACTCGTTTAAGGGGAGTACCTCACTACAGCTACCTCGTCAATACGGTGTAAAACCCCGGGGCGCTGGCCGTTCATTCGGTTAGGGAGACCTTGACCATGTTATATCCATGGCTATCAAGGGAGATTTTTGTGCAGGTATCAACAACCATCTGGTTAATAACCGTCGGATTAATCGCGGCCTTAATACTGATTGATTTATTCACTGCTAGCAGAAAACCGCATGATGTGAAATTCAAGGAAGCAATCTCTTGGACTGTTTTCTATATTGGCATTTCCATTGGATTTGGGATCTATATTTGGAATCATTATGGCTCTACATATGGAACAGAATTTTTCGCGGCTTATTTAGTGGAGTATTCACTTTCAGTAGATAACCTCTTTATCTTCGTCATTATCTTGGCCCAGTTCGCTGTACC
>CANKCT010000046.1 GCA_947480465.1 Actinomycetota bacterium | reverse complement strand
GTTTGACCGGCTTATCCCCAGACCTCTACCGTTACACCCTCGCTTCCCCCGTATTTCTGACCGCACCAATTTTATATTTCTTAGGAGCTCCACATGACAAAACGTACCTTCCAACCAAACACTCGTCGTCGCGCCAAGAAGCATGGCTTCCGCGCACGCATGGCAACTCGTGCCGGCCGTGCAGTTTTAGCGGCTCGCCGTGTTAAGGGTCGCGCTCGACTTTCGGCATAAGGTTTTTAAGAAAGATATTCGTGCTAGTTAAAACTGCACGACTTACTGAGAGCGGGGATTTTGCCCGCGCTACAAAGAGTGGCACGCGGTACACAACAGCCAACTTTGTCGGTTACCTCTACATCAACACAGATTCAATTGCTCCTGCGCGCGCAGGTCTAATCATTAGTAAAGCTGTTGGAGGCTCAGTGGCACGCCATCGCTTAGCGCGCAAGATCCGCCATTGCATTCAAAATAACTACACAAAACTGCCACAAGGCACTCTTCTGGTTATTAGAGGGTTAAACAACTCTGCATCCGCAGATTGCGCAACTGAAATTTCTGAGTTGATTGAGAAATTAAACATAAAAACTAATGAGCGAGCCAAGAACAAATGAAAAAAAGCATCATCTTCCCAATCAAAGTTTACAAACAATGGATCTCACCGTTGTTTGGACCAAAATGTAAGTATTACCCTTCATGTTCAAGTTATGCAATCTCAGCCATTCAAAATTATGGGCTTAAAGGAATCGCAATGAGTGTTTGGCGTTTAATGCGCTGCAACCCATGGTCACACGGCGGTGTGGATTATGCAGTTAAAGAGAAAGTTGGAGTTTTATAAATGGATAGCATACTAAAACCCTTATATATCGCGGTTTCTTGGGTGATTGTAACAATACACAAAGCTTTATCCCCAATCTTTGGTGCTGACAGTGGAGTATCTTGGTCACTAGCAATTGTCGGGCTAGTGATTCTTATCCGCGTTATTTTAATCCCACTGTTTGTGAAACAAATTAAAAGTCAACGCGCATTAACAGCGCTTCAGCCACACATGAAAGAAATTCAAAAGAAGTACAAAGACGATCGACAAAAACAATCAGAAGAGATGATGAAGCTTTACAAAGAGCACAAAACAAACCCTCTTGCATCATGTTTTCCAATTCTCGCCCAGGCTCCAATCTTTTTTGCCTTATTTACAGTATTGAACGGAATTGGTAAAAACCCTCCAGTAAAACACGGAGTTTTAACACAAGAAGATGTTGTGAGTGCTGCAAATGCTAAATTCTTCGGAGCGCCAATTTCACAGACATTTCTGGGTACCGACATCACAACCGTTAAGGTTGTTACAGTCTTTCTTATTGCATTAATGTCACTTACAACCTTTACAACACAACGCCAGTTGATGCTTAAAGGTATGCCGAAGATGGATTCAAGCAATAACATGATGTTGCAACAACAGAAAATTATGTTGTATGCGTTCCCCGTTATTTTTGCAATCTCCGGAGTTAACTTCCCAATCGGAGTTTTAATTTATTGGTCGACTACAAATCTTTGGACGTGGGGACAACAGTTCTATGTAATTAAACGTAACCCAACTCCAGGATCACCAGCGTATGAAGAGCTCCAACGAAAAAATGCAAAAAAGTCTGGGCATTCAGAGAGTCCATCAACAGAGGCGGTAGAGCCTGTCGAGGATCTCAAAGGCCAAAGAAATCAACCAAAAAAGAAGAAAAAGAAGAACAAATAAATATCGGTCTAATTCGGACAAATCATCCTAATAACTATCAATTTACCCAAACCCGACAGGGAGAGCGAATATGGCAAAAACTAAGGCAAAGAGCACAGAAGAGGCAGTATTAGAGCCAACTGAGGCAGCAGTAATAGAAGCGGGCGAAAGTAAGCCCGTTAAAGGTGTTGCACGCCTAGAGGAAGAGGGTGATATCGCTGCCGATTACCTCGAAGCTCTCCTTGACATTGCAGACCTTGATGGTGACATCGACATCGATGTTGAAAATGACCGTGCATCCCTAGCAATTGTTGGAGGCAAACTCCGGCACCTAGTTGGAAGCGATGGTGAGGTTTTAGATGCGATTCAAGAGCTCACCCGATTAGCCGTACAAACCTCAACCGGTGATCGTTCTCGGTTGATGCTCGATATTGATAACTTTAGGTCAAATAAGAAAACCGAGCTAAAAAAACTGGCCAATGAAATGGCCGAAGAGGCAAAATCAACCGGCAAATCTATCAAACTAGCGCCAATGAACGCTTTTGAGCGCAAGATTATCCATGACACAATCCAAGAGTTGGGCCTGACTAGCGAGTCTGATGGAGAAGATCCAAATCGCTACGTCGTGATCTATAGCGCCTAGGTGCATGTTTCACGTGAAACCCTCATCGAACGGTACTTTCCAGATACCGCTCGAATACAAAGCTATGCCGAGTTATTAGCAGGACCAGGGATTGAGCGTGGCCTGATTGGACCCAGGGAGGCTGAACGCATCTGGGAACGCCACATTTTCAACTGCCTGCCAGTTACTCAACTACTTAAAGAGGGGTCAATTGTCTTTGATGTTGGCTCTGGGGCTGGCTTACCAGGGATTGTTATTGCACTAGCACGACCAGATCTACATGTAACCCTGATTGAACCTTTGGAGCGTAGGGCAGAGTTCCTCAAAGAGGCTGTGACTGGCTTAAATATCGAAGTTATCAGGGGACAGGCTCAAGATCACCGAGCGACAGCACATTATGTAACTGCACGTGCTGTGGCCCCTTTAGAGAAGTTAAAAAAGATAACGTGGCACCTTCTTAAAACAGGAGGCTCTTTAATG
The DNA here is from genome assembly GCA_947480465.1 of Actinomycetota bacterium. Classification (GTDB taxonomy): domain Bacteria; phylum Actinomycetota; class Actinomycetes; order Nanopelagicales; family Nanopelagicaceae; genus Planktophila. Next base: position 4,134 of record CANKCT010000046.1, on the reverse strand, counting down.
GCAATTAAGGGCAAATCCGCCGAAGATGAGATGAAAACTGTGCCGAAATCGATTCTTCACGAGGTTGAACTTGAAGGTATTGAGCCTGGCCGTATTGTAGAAGTGCGTAAAGGTGCTTAACTAAGCCCCGTGGATGATTCACGTGAAACAAAACCAGTTGTAGGTGTCCGCCGCCTCAAAGAGGCGATGGATAAACCAGCGTCCCTTCGAATTATTACTGTAGCTAACCAAAAAGGTGGCGTAGGCAAGACCACAACAACCGTCAATTTAGCTGCAGCGCTTTCAATGGGGGGACTCAAAGTTGCAGTAATTGACCTAGATCCACAAGGAAACGCCTCAACAGCGTTCGGGGTGGAACATATTAATAACCCTGGAATTTATGAAGTGTTGATGGGTGAGACAACCATGGAGGCTTGCTCGCAAAAGGTTAAAGGTTTTCCATCTTTAGAGTGCATCTCATCAAACACCTCTTTAGCCCAAGCTGAAATTGAATTAGTTCCAATGGTTGCGCGCGAAATGCGGTTAAAAGAAGCAATTGAAGAGTTGGTTGAGGCGCGGATCCAACAAGGTCAACCATTGGATTACATATTCATTGACTGTCCACCAAGTTTAGGTTTATTAACAATTAATGCGCTCACCGCAGCTAAAGAGATGTTGATACCGATTCAATGTGAATATTATGCACTCGAAGGTTTGTCACAATTGTTGAAAACTTTTGAACTAGTAAAGAAAAGATTGAATCCACAATTAAAACTTTCAACTTTTGTTTTAACAATGTTTGATAGTAGAACAAGATTGGCCAACGATGTGGCCGATGAAATTCGCAAACATTATCCAAATGAGTTAATTAATATTCCTATCCCGCGCGCCGTTAGAGTTTCGGAAGCACCTGGATTTAATCAAACAGTTATGACATATGACGCATCTTCGCCCGGAGCTATTGCTTACATGGCAGTTGCACGCGAATTAGCATTCCGCGCCAAACCTTTTAACTCCAATGTGGTTTCAATAAATTATAAGCGCGAAGGGGAAATTGCATAATGGCACGCCGCGGAGGACTTGGAACAAACCTTGATGCATTGATACCAACCTCACTAACAGTTGACGGAGAAGAAGTTGCAACACAAGATGAAGTTGATATTAATTTAATTACACCTAATCCCCGCCAACCACGAAAACACTTCGATCAAGAAGCACTCGATGAGCTAATTGCATCAATTAAAGAAATTGGAATTTTACAACCTCCAGTTGTTAGACGAAGTTCAAATGGGGCTTTCGAACTCATCATGGGAGAAAGACGTTATCGCGCTGCAAAAGCAGCAGGATTAAAAAAAATCCCCGTAATCATTCGGCAGACAGCAGATAATGAACTGCTTCGCGAGGCGTTAATTGAAAACATTCACCGCAGCCAACTTAACGCACTTGAAGAAGCTGCTGCGTACTCACAATTGCTAACTGATTTTTCTTGTACACATGAGGAGTTGGCACAAAAACTAGGCCGTTCTCGCCCATTAATTTCAAACACTATTAGGTTAATGAATTTACCAACATCAGTGCAAAGCAAAGTTGCCTCAGGTGCAATTAGTGCCGGACATGCGCGTGCATTATTGGGTCTAAGTGATACTCAACTGATTGAAAGTTTGGCTAAACGAATAATTAGTGATGGTCTGAGTGTCCGCGCTGTTGAGGATTTAATTTCTGAAAAGTCACCGAAAAAATCAAAGAAGAAAATCAAGACAGTTACATCAAGTAATGTAGAGTTTAATGAAATCGCAGATCGAATTGGGGATGCCTTAGACACTAGAGTTTCGATTCAAGGTTCAATCAAAAAAGGCACAATTGTTATTGAGTTTGCCGGTGCTGATGACCTAAAGAGAATCAGCAAAAAAATCGAAGATTAAGAAAGTTGATTGCTTCCTCTGCGTAACATCTCAGTTTTGATTACTTCACCCAAAGCTTTCACACCAACACGAATTCGCTCGGGTGTGGGATAGCAATACGATAAACGCAAAGACCACGAGCCAAAACCATCAGCATAAAAAGCGGTACCTGGAACATAAGCAACCTTTGCAACAATTGCTTTAGGCATTAAAGCAGTTGTATCAATCTCGGGTGGCAGGCTTACCCAAACATAAAATCCACCACCTGGCTTTGTCCATTTAGCTGTTGTTGGAAAATACTCATCAAGGGATTCAAGCATCGCATCCCGGCGTGTTTTATATAGATCACAGAAAGAAGCAATTTGATCGCGCCAAGGTTGTTCTGCCAAGTAACTAGAAATAGTTAGTTGGGCGAAGTTTGATGGACATAAAATTGATGATTCACTCGCAATCACCAACTTCTCCTTTAAGGAGGGAGGCACTAAGGCCCAGCCAACACGTAAGCCGGGGGCGATTGTCTTCGAGAAAGTCCCAAGATAGATAACATTTTCAGAATCTTCAGCCCGCATCGCATTTGGAGATGGCTTGTCGAATCCAAGCAGTCCATAAGGGTTATCTTCAACTACAAAAATTCCAGCCTCACGGCAGATGTTTAAAATCTCAGTCCGACGTTCTGCTGGAAGCAAAACCCCTGAAGGGTTTTGATAGTTGGGAATCATGTACAGAAATTTAATTTTGCGCCCAGCAGCCCGAACGCTTTTGATTGCATCGCGCAAACCTTGTGGGACCAACCCATCATTGTCAGTTTCAACATGGATAACAGAGGCTTCATACTGGTGAAAAGTTCCTAACGCCCCAACATATGAAGGGGCTTCAGCTAAAACCACATCACCCGGGTCAATAAAAATTCTCGAGATTAAATCAAGGGCCTGCTGTGAACCCGTTGTCACCAAAACATCATCTGGATTAGCACGGATACCCTCAAGAGCCATCACTTCACAAATCTGCTCACGTAGTTTCGGATGACCTTGACCACTGCCATATTGAAGTGCTTCAGCACCATTTGTTAAAACTAATTTCTGTACAACATCAGCCATCATTGACATTGGAAAAGCGGAGAGATTCGGCATTCCTCCAGCTAAAGAAACAATCTCAGGGCGAGAAGCAACTGCAAAAAGTGAGCGGATTTCACTGGGCTTCATATGTGCTGCACGGCTTGCAAAACGTTCCTCTAAATTTTGAGGAGCACCCGTGGCAAAGCGGTTTGTTATTTCCGACATGTCCTAAGTCTGCCATACGCCGTGACAGGGTTGCGCCTTATTTATCGGCGAATACCCGCCTTGCGAAGATCGGAAATTCTCAATGTTCCAGTTTTTGCATCATCTTCGGCAGCTAAATACAACCTTTGAATTGCAATAACCAAGGCTTCAGCAATCACATCTCGAAAATCCGGGCGGGACAAGCGCTCAAAATCGCCAGGATTAGTCGCATATCCCAAATCAATCTGCACTGCAGGCGCTCGAGTTAATCGAAGTAAATCCCACGCCATCGCATGTGTACGGCAGTTTGCTAAGTCTGTACGTGCGCAAATTTCCCGTTGAACCAATGATGCAAAACGCTCGCCAACAATAGAGTGAATTCCATGGGCATCACTTCCGTAAAAATAAGTAGCTACCCCATGTGCAACTTCGTTTTTATAATTATCAACATGTAGAGAGATCATCAAATCCGCATTACTTTGATTGGTAAAAGCAATACGATCGGATTCAGTGGGATTATTTGAATTACCTCGAGTTAAAAAAACTGATGCACCAAGTGCCAACAAACGGCCTTCTGTGCGAAGTGCAACGTCATAAACCAGAGAATTATCGCCATCAGGATTAATCACAATTACTTTATTTGCTAGTGCTGGTCCACGATTCCTTTGTACAGCGTTTTCACGCATCGCCGTCGGCGCACCACCAGAAACAATTCGAGTTAATCGGAGTAGGCCAATAATTGTTTCTGGTCCACATTTTCCATCCACAGTTATTCCAACAGATTGCTGAAACTCTTTTACTGCGGCTGCAGACCGAGGGCCATAAATTCCATCAACGCGACCGCAATCAAAACCCATTTCAGTGAGTCGGGATTGCAAAGCAGCAACATCATCTCCGCGCATCAAGGGTGGCTCTTGCAGATTAAGTGAGCGGTCACCAAGTTTCCACTGAGCTTCTTCAAGTGCACGTCTTGTCACTTCATCAATTTTTCCCGT
>CANKCT010000045.1 GCA_947480465.1 Actinomycetota bacterium | reverse complement strand
CGACGGATACTTGATTGCATAAATAATGAAGATTACTAAAGTACGTGTAGCAACTATTAACCATATTCTTCCTGTGCCAATTATCTACGGCAATTGGATAATGGATCATCGAGAGTTTGCTTTAGTCCGTGTCGATTTAGAAGACGGCACGGCTGGTTTTGCTTATGGATTAACTCGAGATGGCCCGGTCGCATCGATAGTTCACCGTTCCATAGCGCCTTGCTATGTTGGCCGAGAGATAGATGACCCACAACAGGTTTTTTACGGTGCATTATGGACTAATCACGCGGTACACGCTGGTGGAATTGGAATGAGAGCTCTTTCATTAGTCGATATCGCCTGCTGGGATGCACTTGCTAGATATTCCAAGAAATCTTTTCAAGAGATATTGGGTGGAGAGTTATCTGAACTACCTGCTACCGCAATTGTGGGATATCCGCCAACTATGCCTGCTGAAGAACTTGCAGAGCAGATTGTTGAGTTACAGAAAAAAGGTTGGAATCGTTTTAAAATTCCTATTTCTCCTGATCTAGAATTTTCTGAAACTCGTTTGCGAGCTGCACGCGAAGTAGCTCCGAACGACTGGATTGGTTTTGATATCAATATGGTTTTGCGGACAAGTGAAGCTGTACTTGAATTTGAAAACAAAGTTAGAGATCTAAAATTAGGTTGGATCGAAGATGTTGTACCGCCAGGTGATGCTGAAATGGTTGCACGTGTAAGACGTGGTTCACAAACTCCTATTGCAATGGGTGATGAACAAGGTGGCGCTTACCATCCAGAAGCTCTTCTTACTGCGAATGCCGTTGATGTTATTCGCGTAGATGCGACTACTAATGGTGGAGTCACCGGACTTCGTAAGTCTCTGGCTCAAGCAAAACTTGCTGGTGTAAAAGTTTCACCACACATGTTTCCACATTTGCATTCACGGCTCCTGCCGATCCTCGGCTTTAAAGATGTCCCAATCGAATGGGGAATTCCGGGTACAGGCGTACATCCCATGGACGACGGTCTAGAGCAACCCGTCATTGTTAATGGAAAAATGAAACCGTTACAAACTTCAATAGGTTTGGGCAAAATAGTTGATTACGATTGGATAACGAAACAGCAGGTGAGTGATGAACATGGAGCGCTCACCGAGATTCCTACAACCTGCCTGAAATAAACTCCGAAGTTTCAAGAAATTTCCCAAAATTACCCAAAGATGGCATAGGTCAAACGCTTGACTTATGGCTAGTTGAAACCCTAGTGTTTATTCAAAGGCTCAGGTTGAGTCAACTAGAAAGATCATTCAGGGGGAATAATGGTCACAAAGAAGAATAAACTAAAGGCTCTCGTTGCTGTATTGAGTCTTAGCGTAGCTTCCTTAGTAGGAAGCGCTGTAGTTCCATCAGCAGCAAACGCGGCAACATTAAAGAATGTGAAGATAGCTTTCTTGCTTCCACAAAATGGTGTTCCACGTTTCGAACAACTTGATAAGCCATACTTCGAAAAGCAGATCAAGAAGTTATGTCCAACTTGTAAAGTTCTTAATTACAATGCACAGAATGAAGATGCTGCAAAGCAGCAACAGCAAGCTGAAGCTGCTTTAGCTGCTGGTGCAAAGATTTTGGTTTTGTGCCCAGTTGATGGCAAAGCTGCAAAAGTAATTGCAGATATGGCAGCAAAGAAGGGTGTTCCTGTTGTTGCATACGAGCGCTTAGTTATGGGATCCAAAAACGTAAAAGCTTATGTAACCCATGATGGAGTTGAAATCGGAAAGATGCAGGCAGAGTCTCTTATTGCTGCTTCAAAGGCACTTGGTATTGGCAACAAGCCAGTCCTTATGGTCCACGGATCAATTACAACTAGTGATGCTGCACTATTCAAGAAGGGTGCTCAGGATGCTTTCAAAGCTGCCGGAGTAGAAATCTTGGAAGAGTTTGATACACCTGGTTGGGATCCTGCAAAGGCTCAAGCACAGATGGATCAATGGATCACTAAGTATGGCAAGGATGGATTCGGAGCTGTATATGCTGCTAACGGTGGTACCGGTGGTGGAGTTATCGCTTCAATGAAGGCAGCAGGAATTGATCCTTCAAAGCATCCAGTTTCAGGCCAAGATGCAGATACTGCAGAAGCACAGAGAATTCTTGCTGGCGAGCAGTACATGACTATCTTCCGCCCACTAAAGCAGGCTGCAGCTTTTGCAGCTACAGCCGCGTGGGACGTGTTGAATAAGAAGCCACTATCTTCAAAGGTATACAAGTCCAAGAGCAACAATGGGGCATGGAATGTTCCTACTCTCATTGACCCAGCCATTGCAATTACCAAGACCAACCTTAAGAAGGTCATGATCGATGGTGGATATACAACGGCAGCCGATATCTGTACAGCAGCTTATGCAGATGCTTGCGCAGCTAACGGAATAAAGTAGTAAAAATCTAGGTAATCCAAGATACGTGGGGCTAGTGTGAGCAGAGAGTTGCTCGCACTAGCCCTACTATAAATTGAGGAGTGGTCAATGAGCGTTGGTAAGACCGTGCTTGAGTTAGAGGACGTGAACAAAACATTTGGAGCAGTTAATGCGCTCTCTGGTATTCGCCTATCGGTTTTAGCTGGCGAAGTTGTAGCACTTGTTGGCGACAATGGCGCAGGTAAATCAACTTTAGTAAAAATTGCAGCCGGAGTGATTCCGCCCGATGGGGGAAAAATTCATTTTGATGGCGAAGTTGTAGATTTTCGTGGCCCAATGGATGCAACTAAAGCGGGGATCGCAGTTATTTATCAAGATTTAGCACTTTGTGACAATTTAAGTGTCACCGCGAATTTGTTTCTTGGAAGAGAGATTCAAAATAGTGCTGTTTCACCACTGAATGAAGAAGCCATGGAGTCAAAAGTTTTAGAGCTTCTTTCAGAATTGAATGTCGGACAGATAAAAGAGATTGACATTAAAGTTGGAAGTTTGTCTGGTGGCCAACGTCAAACTATTGCAATCGCAAGGTCTTTGATCGGTCAACCTAAAGTGGTTCTGCTCGATGAACCAACAGCCGCACTTGGTGTTGCTCAAAAAGTTGAAGTTTTGAAATTGATTCGGAGACTGGCTGATCGAGGTATCGGCGTAGTGGTAATTAGCCACAATATCTCAGAAGTTTTAGAGGTCTCAGACCGCGTAGTCGTCCTAAGGTTGGGCAAAGTTGTCGCTAACTTCGAAACTAAAAACATTACTTCAGATGATGTAGTGGCAGCGATAACTGGCAGTAAGAGCTTTAGCTAGAAAATTCGAGAAATTTCAGAAGACAGGAAAAGGGTTGAAATGAGCAATCAGATACAGTCAATAAAAGTATGGTTTAGAAATCAGTTGACAGCTGATTTTTCTGTCTTACCTGTAGGGATATCACTTCTATTTCTCTCCATTATTTTTCAATCTCTGAATAATCGATTTCTATCTGGTGAAAATCTAGCAAATTTAATTTCTCAAAACGTACCTCTTGCCCTCATTGCAACGGGATCAGTTTTGATGTTGCTTATTGGCGAAATTGACTTATCAGTCGGCGTAGTAAGTGGATTATGCGCATCCATCGTGATTAGTTTGAATGTCACAAAAGGTTGGTCTCCTCTAAGTTCAATTGCTGTTGGGTTAATTGTTGGAGCACTCATCGGACTTTCAAATGGATTTTTTGTCACCAAATTTGGGCTTCCGAGCTTCGTAGTAACTCTTGCCGGATTGCTAACTTGGCAAGGCGTTCAATTCACTGTCCTGCACTCAAGCGGAACAATTAATCTTCCAGATGGATTTATTAGTTCGCTTATGTCAACTTATCTATCCAAGAACATGGGGTATTTATTTGCTCTTATCGCCCTCGGAATTTATGCACTCAGCATTTTGAACAATTTTAGAAAAAGAAAAAATGCGAACCTCAAAGCCCGTTCAGTTCAGGCAAGCATATTGAAATTTACTGTTTTAGCCGTAATCATCTTAGGACTTGTCCGACTACTTAATGCATCACGAGGCGTATCAGCAGCAATGGTTTTCTTGCTGGTAGTCGTCACAATCATTGATTACGTCACTAGACGTACTAAGTTTGGCCGAAATATTTTTGCAATTGGCGGAAACTTAGAAGCTGCAAGCCGCGTAGGAATCAACGTTAAGCGGATCAAGATTTCTGTCTTCGTTTTAGGTGCATTGCTTGCCTCATTGGGAGGTATTTTCGCTTCATCTCGACTTTTAGCAGTAAGCACTCAGAGTGGTGGTAGCGATCTTTTGCTCAACGCTATTGCCGCAGCGGTTATCGGTGGAACAAGCCTGTTTGGTGGCCGTGGATCAGTGTGGGCAGCCATCTTGGGCGCACTTGTTGTCGGCTTCATCTCTAACGGCATGGATCTTATGAGTTTCGATTCTGAGACAAAATTAATCGTGACAGGTCTTGTCCTTTTAGCTGCAGTGAGCATAGATTCAGTACTACGGTCTAAATATCGTAAGAGGGGCTAAATATGTTAGATCAAGAATTCAGTGGTGACATTGCCGTTGTCACCGGAGGAGCTGCCGGACTCGGACGCGAAATATGTCTAGCACTAGCATTGAGTGGAGCTAAAGTTTTAGCACTCGATGTTGATCTCGCTGGTTTAGAGGAGACGAAGTCGCTTGCAGCATCATCGGGTGGAGAAGTACTTATCCTTCAGTGTGATGTGGCAGATAGCGAGAAGGTCAAGCAAGCCTTTGAGTATGTAGAAAAAGAGTTTGGTTTGTGCACAATCATGGTTGCGGCCGCAGGAATTGCTCTGTACACAGAATATTTAGCAATGACCGAAAAAGATATGGACCGGGCTATAGCTGTAAACCTTAAGGGGCCCCTGTTGTGTGCCCAAGAGTCACTTCGCCATATGGAAAAAGTTGGCAGGGGAAGCATAATTTTCATCTCTTCAGTTCAAGCGGTCATGAGTTTATTTGGTTGTGTGGTTTACGCAGCAACAAAAGCTGGATTAATCGCCGCTGCACGAACATTGGCACTTGAAACAGGAAAGATGGGTGTCCGAGTAAATACTGTTTCTCCAGGAACAATAGATACGCCAATGTTGGCTCGAGATTTAGCAAGCATGAACCGTGATGAAGCATCGAAGTTCCTTGAGAAAGTAAAGGCGGCAAATGTCTTAGGTCGAATTGGGAAACCTTCAGAAATCGCTGATGCTGTTAAGTATTTATCATCACCTAAAGCATCATATGTAACGGGGATCGATTTAAGAGTTGATGCCGGATTTACAGCCTTGAAAGTTATTTAGCGGACATCGGAGGACACCTTGGTTACTACTAAAAAAGAGTTTGAAGAGAGACAGGCTTGGACTGCAAGTCAACTTCGGGCCGCTGGTTATCCATTAACGGATGATGAAGAAAGACGTATTGAGGTTGCTGACTTTGGCCTTGGAGATATTGACCACTTTGGAATCCAATTGATTACATATATTAATACTGAACGAGTGTGCTCTAAAGATATAGTCATGAAACCATGGCAAATTTGCCCTGAGCATCTTCACCCTAATGTGGGTACTGAATTGGGCAAGGAGGAAACTTTTCGCTGCAGGAAAGGTCTGGTTTACTTATATGTTCAGGGAGAGCCAACAAAATCGCCGTCACATCGTTTGCGAGCAGATGATGAAGGAAAAGTGAGTGTGTTTCACGAAGTCGTCTTGAAGCCAGGAGACCAGTACACCATTTTTCCTAATAGTTTGCACTGGTTTCAAGCTGGAGAAGAAGGTTGCATTGTCACTGAATTTTCAACAAGCAGCACTGACGGTTCTGATATTTTTACAGACAAGGAAATAATTAGAGCCCCTAAAGTTCCAACTCAGTAGCATTTGATTCAACTTTCTTAAACCTCAAAGGAGAATATCGTGAAACATAAATTAGACGAAGTGAAAAATCTTGCTTCAGGAATTGATCACTCTGAGGGAATTTGTTTAGGCAAAGATGGAAATATTTATCTCGGAGGAGAAGCTGGCCAGATATATCGGTTAACGCAAGATGGAAATCTGTCACAAGTTGCCCAGCTTGCCGGAGGAGGGATTTTGTTAGGCTTGACCGCCTGCTTAGATGGACGTTTAATTGTTTGCGATCCTGGAAATAGATGCCTCTGGAAAGTTAATGTCGAAGAAAATTCTTGGACCGTGTTTGCTCAAAGTAGTTCGACGGTGGAGCTCGTAACACCAAACTGGGGCGCTTACTTACTCGATGGAAGCTATGTTTTCTCTGATTCAGGCAATTGGAAAGCAGCTGATGGTTTTTTAGTTCGGGTATTAACCAGTGGAGAAATCGAAAAATGGGATTCACAGTGCCCAGATTTCCCAAATGGACTTGCTCTATCTGCAGACGGAAAAGGTCTATTTGTATTAGAAAGCACTCCAGGATCTTTAGCTTATATTCCAATATTAAGTGACGGTTCTGCTGGTGCTAAAGAAGTTATATCTGAAATCCCTGGCGTGCCTGACGGAGTTACTGTTACGACTACAGGTGAATTAATTATAAGTTGCTACAGACCAGATACGATTTTTGTTTGGTCCAAGGCAAATGGTTTAGAAGTATTGGTAGAAGATCCAGAAGGAACTGTCGTGGCCGCCCCTACAAATACTGTGTTTGCGGGTAAGGCTAATAAGACTCTCATCTGGCCAAACTTTGCGCGTTGGAACGTAGCTAAATTGGATACAAGCTATGAAGGGCACCCAATACTCTCCTTCTAAGGGTATGGACATCACAGAAATATGACTTTTACTCCAGAGTTATTAGCAGATGAACTTGGGTGGGCAGAAGGTCCGGCAATACTGTCAGATGGCCGAGTGTGTTTTGTTGAAACCTATAGAAGCCAAGTAAGTGTCTGGGAAAAAAATAAAGGTGTATCTCAGTACTCATTTACTGCAGGCGGGCCTAATAGTTGTGTACTTGGAAATGCTGGAGAACTTTACGTTTGCCAGAATGGAGGAACAACTGGTCCTTGGCGAGCTGACAGAATGATCGCACCATCAATTCAAGTCAT
>CANKCT010000044.1 GCA_947480465.1 Actinomycetota bacterium | reverse complement strand
TTGCAATGATTGAGAGCTATCAGGCATATGGTGATTGGCGATCCATTGCAGATTTAACGCGCACACTTGTGCAAAATGCGGCGATGGCAGTTGCGGGCTCGCATGTTGTTACACATCATGACGGTCGACAAGCTGACTTAGGCGGCAATTGGCGTGAAATATCGCTATATGACGCTATTTCTGAAGGGGTTGGGCAGAGTGTTACTGCACTTACTCCAATGGCTGAACTCAAGGAGATTGCCACAAAGCTTGGTATGAAAATCGATCCTAAGTGGATTACTGGCAAGTTAGCGGAAGAAATTTTTGAACATGTAGCAAAAGATGAATTAATCACGCCAACTTTTGTGATGGGTTTCCCAGTTGATACTTCTCCACTTGTTCGTGCTCATCGTGATATCCCTGGTGTTGCAGAAAAATGGGATCTCTATGTTGATGGCTTTGAATTAGCAACAGGGTATTCGGAATTAATTGATCCAGTAATTCAACGAGAGCGATTAGTAGAACAATCTTCATTGGGTGCAAATGGTGATTTAGAGGCGATGCAAGTTGATGAAGATTTCTTGCGTGCAATGGAGTTTGGAATGCCACCGATGGGTGGAATGGGAATGGGAGTTGATCGCTTGTTGATGGCGTTAACCGGTCTTGGAATCCGTGAAACTATTTTGTTCCCGTTAGTAAAACCTGAAAGCGATTAAGCATGGAGATTCGCCCAGCACGAACAAGTGATATCAAAGGCATTCGCAAACTTATTGATTCGTATGCACCAGAAGGACGTTTGCTCACTAAAGAGACCGTAACGCTTTATGAAAGCGTTCAAGAGTTTACGGTCGCAGTCAAAGATGAAGAAGTTGTCGGTTGTGGAGCGGTCCACGTACTTTGGGAGGATTTAGCTGAGGTGCGCACGGTTGCAGTTGCTGAGAATCTTCGTGGACAAGGAATCGGACATCAGATTCTCGATTCAATTATTCTGCGTGCTGGCGCATTGGGTGTGAAGAGGATTTTTTGTTTAACGTTTGAGACAGAGTTTTTTGGCCGACACGGGTTTGAGGTTATTGAAGGAACCCCAGTCGATTCATCGGTATATGCCGAGCTCCTGCGCTCTTATGATGCAGGTGTAGCCGAGTTCTTGGATCTAGAGTCTGCCAAGCCAAATACCCTTGGAAACACCAGAATGTTGAAAATTCTCGCCTAGATATTGGGTCAATCGGGGCATAAAAGCCCTAGGTCTGGGGTTGTAACTACCGAGCCATATCCGCCTCGCGAGCCTGGCAGGTGAGGTATTAGGCTTAACGAATCGCATAAGAAGGAGTACGCCAATGTTTGAGCGCTTTACAGACCGAGCCCGCCGTGTTGTTGTCCTGGCCCAAGAAGAGGCTCGCATGCTCAACCACAACTACATCGGTACTGAGCACATCCTGCTTGGACTCATACATGAAGGTGAAGGCGTAGCAGCCAAGGCACTCGAATCTCTAGGAATTTCTTTAGAAGGTGTTCGTGCGCAGGTTGAAGAGATTATTGGACAAGGTCAGCAAGCTCCAAGTGGGCACATTCCATTTACTCCGCGAGCTAAGAAAGTTCTAGAACTTTCTTTACGTGAAGCGTTGCAACTTGGTCATAATTACATTGGTACAGAACATATTTTGCTGGGTTTAATCCGTGAAGGTGAAGGCGTTGCGGCACAGGTTCTTGTAAAACTTGGTGCAGATTTGAATCGCGTTCGTCAGCAAGTAATTCAACTCCTATCTGGTTATCAAGGAAAAGAAGCTGTTGCTCAAGGTGGCCCAGCAGAAGGTACGCCATCAACATCGTTGGTACTTGATCAATTCGGACGTAACCTCACACAAGCCGCACGTGAAGGAAAGCTAGATCCAGTTATTGGACGTGAAAATGAAATTGAACGCGTGATGCAAGTTTTATCACGCCGTACAAAGAACAACCCAGTATTAATTGGCGAGCCCGGTGTAGGTAAGACTGCAGTTGTTGAAGGTCTTGCTCAAGCAATCTACAAAAATGATGTCCCGGAAACTTTAAAAGATAAGCAGTTATATTCGCTAGATCTTGGAGCTTTAGTTGCAGGTAGCCGATACCGTGGAGATTTCGAAGAGCGCTTAAAGAAAGTGCTAAAAGAGATTAAAACTCGCGGAGATATTATTCTCTTCATTGATGAGATTCACACGCTTGTTGGTGCTGGCGCTGCAGAAGGTGCAATCGATGCAGCAAGTATTTTGAAGCCAATGTTAGCTCGTGGTGAGCTGCAGACAATTGGTGCAACAACACTTGATGAGTACCGCAAGCATGTTGAAAAGGATGCAGCGCTAGAGCGTCGCTTCCAGCCAATTCAAGTTAAAGAGCCATCAGTTGCACATACAATCGAAATTTTGAAGGGTCTTCGCGATCGCTATGAAACGCACCACCGCGTATCTATTACAGATGGTGCGCTCGCAGCAGCTGCAAACCTCGCCGACCGTTACGTATCCGATCGTTTCTTGCCAGACAAGGCAATTGATTTAATTGATGAGGCCGGTTCACGTCTTCGTATTAGGCGAATGACGGCTCCACCTGAGCTCCGTGCTTTTGATGACAAAATCGCTGATGCTCGTAAAGAAAAAGAATCAGCAATTGACGGACAAGATTTTGAAAAAGCCGCCTCACTTCGTGACAAGGAAAAAACCTTAATCAGCGAAAAGAGTGAGGCGGAAAAGAATTGGAAAGCAACTGACTTAGATAAAGTCACTGAAGTGGATGAAGAACTCATTGCTCAGGTACTTTCTCTTTCCACTGGAATTCCAGTATTCAAATTAACCGAAGAAGAAACTGCACGCCTCTTGCGCATGGAAGATGAACTACACAACCGTGTCATTGGACAAGATCAAGCAATCAAAGCGTTGTCTCAAGCTATTCGTCGCACACGTGCTGGATTGAAAGATCCACGCCGTCCAGGTGGATCATTTATCTTTGCTGGCCCATCCGGTGTTGGAAAGACTGAGCTATCTCGCACCTTGGCATCGTTCTTGTTCGGTGATCAAGATGCATTAATTCAACTTGATATGTCTGAATACTCAGAGCGTCACACGGCATCGCGTCTATTTGGAGCACCTCCAGGGTATGTCGGTTATGACGAGGGCGGACAGCTCACTGAAAAAGTACGCCGCCGCCCATTCTCAGTAGTTCTCTTTGATGAGATTGAAAAGGCGCATCCAGATATCTTTAACTCACTTCTACAAGTACTAGAAGATGGTCGACTAACTGATTCACAGGGTCGAACCGTTGACTTCAAAAACACTGTCATCATCATGACAACTAACCTTGGAACACGCGACATTTCAAAGAGTCTCGGACTTGGTTTTGCTAACAGTGATGATGAACAGACGAATTATGAGCGTATGAAGGGCAAAGTTAACGATGAGCTAAAGACTCATTTCCGCCCAGAATTTCTCAACCGTATCGATGATGTCATTGTCTTCCACCAGCTAACGAAGGATCAGATCCTTCAAATTGTTGATCTGCTCATGAAGAATCTTGATGATCGTCTACAGGCCAAGGACATGGGAATCGAACTCACACCTACCGCAAAAGATCTTCTTGCTGCGCGTGGGTACGACCCACTTCTTGGAGCACGCCCACTGCGTCGGACTATTCAACGCGAGATTGAAGATGCACTCTCTGAGCGCATCTTGTTTGGTGAGCTCAAGGCCGGCGAGATTATTGTCGTAGATGTTGAGGGTGAAGGCGCAGAGGCAGTCTTTACTTTCAAAGGCTCGCCTAAGGTTTCAACTCCTGATAGCCCTGAAGATTTGGCCGAAGAAGCCCCAACGGCTTAACGCTAAATATTAAGCAAACAAAACAGTCCAAGGCCGCCTGAAGTTAAGGAGACCTTGGACTGTCTATTGTTTTTACTTTGTAGGCAGAAGAACTGCATTGATTGCATGTGCAATCTGCAGATTTCCACGGTTGATATCTACAGCAGATACGCGTGGATCTTTTAGCTTGTTGTAATCACCAAGATCAATGTGCATTCCTTCATACACAGAGACTTTAATTGACTTGTTTGCGAGGGCGGTCTTTAGTGCTGCACCATTTGCACCAAGGGCTACCTCAGAGACAAGTGTGCTGCCAGGAACTACGTGATAAAGCAAGATACTTTCAACTTTATTTATTCCTAATCCAGCAACACTCTCGAAAGCCGCCTTCTCAGACTTTGGAGTCTTGCCTGTGAGTGCCTTGACTAGAGAATTAAAAGCACCATCTGTTGGAATAAATGCGGTAAGTGCTGTGCTTCCATCAGTAAGAACTTTTACGGCAGAGTTTGGCTTTGCCTTAAGTACGGCTAAGACTGCAGCAGTCAGAATGTCAAAATTCTTAACATTCTTATCAAATGTTGATTTAGCTGTTAGGACTGATGCAAGAGACTTTGTTCCGAGAGGTTTCAGGAGAGCAGCAGGAAGCAATACAGCGTTGATGCCATGTGCAACTTGATTGTTTCCCTTATTGATATCGACCTGAGTCAGATTTACTACTGGGTCAGCCGCTAAAGGATCTTGATCACCTAAAGTAATTGTGGTGCCGTTAATTTTCACTGCAAGTGATTTTCCGGTTAGGGCAGTATTAAGAGTTACTCCATTTGCCTTAAGCGCATCATCAGACAAGATTGGCGCTCCAACTACGACGTGGTAGAGCAAAACTTGTTCAACGGTATCAATGCCAAGGCCTGCAACTGCAGCAAAAGTTTTTTCCTCACTAGTGGCTGCTTTATTAGTGAGCTGTCCAACTAGTGTTTTGAAAGCACCGTCTGTTGGAATAAATGCAGTCAGTGCAGTGCTTCCATCAGTAAGAACCTTCACAGCAGAATCTGGCTTCGCCTTCAGTACCGCGAGGACTGCGGCGGTAAGGATGTCGAAGTTTTGTGAGTCGTTATCGTAAGAAGACTTGGCTGTTAAAACTGAAGCAAGCGATGTGGTTCCTAAATCGGCTGCTTTGACCGATGGTGCTGTAGCAAGCCCTAAACACAAAGCTAGACTCACAGCAGTGACATGCTTGGTAAAACGTCCGCGCATTAATTTCTCCGATTTCATTTTAATTGCGATCCCCATCAGTGTGACGGTATGAAATTATGAAGAGCCCGATATGGAGTCGCAACTTGAAACCAAAAAACTGAAAATTGGGAATAGGTGTTTTCACGCTCAAAATTAGGAGAAATAGGAATTCACACGGTATTCACAGTATTTCAACAGTCAATTCATAATTAGAAGATCGTCAAAACAGAGATTTCACATTTTGCCTAATGAAAACGGTCTACACAAGGCCGAGGTCTGGGCTCACGGCTTGCAAATACCTCGCTTCTACGGATTCAAGTGGGTACGCTTTGTTGCAAGTAAAGGAGTAGTTCATGCCGATTTGGATGTGGTTAGCCGCTGGTGGCGCGCTCTTAGTTGCCGAAATGCTTACTGTTAATCTTCTTTTTGCATCATTAGCTTTCTCAGCATTTATGGCAGCACTAAGTCAAGTGTTCGGATTTAATATGGCCGTACAGGGAATCACTTTCGGTGTAGCAGCAGTTGTCTCTCTCTTTGTATTACGACCTATTGCTTTGGAAAATTTGAAGAAAAGAACTCCAGATTTTGCAACTAATGTTGATGCCCTTGTGGGTGGCTCTGGTTTAACACTTTCAGTCGTAACTGAACGTTCAGGCCGAATCAAACTCAATGGTGAAGTCTGGAGCGCACGGACTGAATCAGGAGAAATTGCCGCAGATTCTAAGGTGCAGGTAGTTGCAATCGAAGGTGCCACCGCTGTGATTAATCAGAAGGGTTAAAAATGTTTTCATATTCTTTCGGAGTTCTTCTACTACTCATCGTTATCTTTGGCGTTGTTCTTGCAAGGTCAATTCGAATAATCCCTCAAGCTAGTTCGGGTTTGGTCGAACGATTAGGTCGCTATCACCGAACACTAGGTGCCGGACTCACAATAATAATTCCTTTTATCGATCGTCTCCGACCTTTGATAGATATGCGCGAGCGAGTTATCTCGTTTCCGCCTCAGCCAGTGATAACTGAGGATAATTTAGTAGTATCTATTGATACGGTGATTTATTTCCAAGTCACAGATCCAAAATCTGCAACCTATGAAATTGAAAATGTCATTCAAGGTATTGAGCAGTTAACAGTTACAACTTTGCGAAATGTCGTCGGCGGTCTCGATTTAGAGGCAGCATTAACTTCGCGCGACTCAATTAACGCCGTTCTTCGTGGCGTATTAGATGAAGCTACAGGCAAGTGGGGTGTCCGTGTTAATCGCGTAGAACTCAAAGCTATTGATCCACCACCAAGCGTGCAAGAGTCCATGGAGAAGCAGATGCGCGCCGAACGTGACAAGCGAGCAGCAATTTTGACTGCTGAGGGCGAAAAACAGAGTCAAATTCTTACAGCTGAAGGCGCACGCCAAGCCGAGATTTTGCGAGCAGAAGGTGATGCACAAGCGGCAATTCTTCGTGCAGATGGTGAGGCTGCTGCAATTAAAAAAGTTTTTGCTGCAGTGCACGAAGCTAATCCCGATGAGAAGGTTCTGGCATATCAGTACCTGCAGCAATTGCCAGCAATTGCTAACGGCAACGCGAGTAAAATCTGGGTCATCCCGGCTGAACTGAGTGGCGCAGCAGAGCAGATAATAAAAGCCTTTAAGAAGTAGCAGCTAGATCTTTTAGGGCATCACCGCTAACGCGGAAGACAGTCCACTCATCCATCGGTACTGCACCGAGGGATTTGTAGAACTCAATGGCTGGTTCATTCCAATCCAGAACCCACCACTGCAATCTTTCATATTCGCGTTCAACGCAAATTTTGGCGAGCTCTTTCAAAAGAGCTAAACCAAAACCTTGACCTCGGTATGAAGGATCAATATATAAATCTTCAAGATAGATGCCTGGCTTACCTAGCCATGTCGAATAATTCAAAAACCAAATTGAGATTCCAACTACATTCCCATCGACTTCTACAACATGACACAATGCATGTGGATGTGGCGAAAACAGCGATTCTTCAATCTGTTCCAAAGTTGCCTTGGCCTCAAGTGGCGCTCTTTCATACTC
>CANKCT010000043.1 GCA_947480465.1 Actinomycetota bacterium | reverse complement strand
GTTAACGCGGCTCTCGTTGCTACTGATGTGGCGGCACGTGGTATTCACGTTGACGGAATTTCGCTAGTTGTTCACGTCGATGCACCAACAGATCACAAGGATTATCTCCACCGCGCAGGTCGTACTGCTCGAGCTGGAGAAGCTGGCACTGTTGTAACGATTGCTACAACCAAGCAGCAAAAATCAATTGGTGGCCTTACTTCTCGTGCAGGAGTAACTCCTAAATTTGTTGGGGTTACACCACTAAGCACTGAACTAATGAAGATAACTGGTGCACAAGAGCCATCAGGAATCCCATACATTGTGCCTATCGTTGAAAAATCTGTTCGTAGTGGTGGAAATAAGCGGCCACGTCCGAACTCAAGTCAACGCCGTCGTCGCCCACATTAATTACTAGTCGATAGGGTTAGCATCATGACAACTTTAGATGCTAATCCCTTCGCTAATCGCAGTAATCTCGAATACGAGTTACCACCGTTTGCCTTAATTCGCGATGAACACTACTTGCCCGCATTTATAGCTGGTTGCGCGCAACAGCTGGCAGAAGTTCAAGCGATTATCGATGCACCAGGCATACCAACTTTTGAGAACACAATTGTTGAGCTTGAAAAATCAGGTCAACTACTTACTCGCGTCTTGAATGTTTTTTATAATAAATCTTCAAGTGATACGAGTGACGCTTTGGATGCAATTGAATCAGAACTTGCTCCTAAACTCGCCGCGCATAGTGATGCGATCAAACTAAACCCTGCAATGTTTGAGCGAATTAAAAGTTTGTTTGAAAATCGTGAGTCATTGAGCCTTAATAGCGAGGATGCTTGGTTATTAGAACGCCATTACAAAGACTTGCTTCATGCTGGTGCTCACTTAAATGAATCTGAGCGCAGCGAACTCATGAAAATCAATGAAGAGCTATCCAGTTTAGAAGTTTTGTTTTCTAAAAATGTCTTATCAGATACTAATGAGTTAGCCGTGATAGTAAAGAGTCTAGATCGACTGGATGGTTTGAGTGAGAACGAAATTGCCGCAGCTGCTGCTGCTGCGAAAGATCGCGGCTTTGAAGATTCTTGGCTCATTGGTGCAGTGAATTTTTCCGGTAATCCCACATTAGCTTCGCTTAAAGATCGAAGTCTGCGTCAAGAGATTATGCAAGCCTCACTTCAGAAGGCAAATCGAAATAATGGTAATGACAATAAAGCAATCATTCTAAAAATGGTGAAGTTGCGTGCTCAAAAAGCTAGATTATTTGGATTTAATACTCACGCCGAATACATCACCGCTGAACAAACTGCCGGAAATCCCACAAATATTCATGCAATGCTGAGAAAAATTGCACCTGCGGCAATCCGAAATGCACGCGCTGAGGCCGAGGATCTAAAGGAAATTGCTTCTGATCTCTCAGAGATAGAAAGTTGGGACTGGGATCTTTATACAGAGCAGGTTCGACTAGAAAAATACAACATAGACACCTCTAAGATGCGCCCCTACTTTGAACTAGAGCGCGTATTAAAAGATGGCGTATTTTTTGCAGCAGGCAAGTTGTTTGGTCTTGTATTTAAGGAGCGTCCCGATCTCATTACTTATCATTCTGAAGCGAGAGCTTTCGAAGTAAATACTGAAGATGGATCGCAAGTAGGACTTTTCATAGGCGATTTTTTCACGCGTGATTCAAAACGTGGTGGTGCATGGATGAACAACTTGGTGGATCAAAGTTTTCTACTCAATCAACTTCCTGTTGTGGTTAATAACCTCAATATTCCCAAACCCCCACCAGGCCAGCCTGCGCTCCTAACTTTTGATGAAACTACAACACTCTTTCACGAATTCGGACATGCACTCCATGGTTTGCTTTCTCACGTTAAATACCCTCGAGTATCTGGAACTAATGTCCAACGCGATTTTGTCGAGTTTCCCTCTCAGGTAAATGAAATGTGGATTCTCTGGCCTGAAGTTGTAGAAAATTATGCACGGCACTATGTAACTGGTGAAAAGCTTCCGCAGGAGTGGATTGATAACTTAAAGGCTGCTGCTACTTTTAACGAAGGCCATGCAACAACAAGCTACTTGGCTGCAGCTATCCTGGATTTAGCCTGGCATTCAATTACTTCAGATGATGACGTGACCGATGTTGAAGCCTTTGAGTCACGTGCGATAGAAGAGTATGGTCTTGACTTTGCTCCGGTTCCAACGCGCTATCGTTCAACTTACTTTTCGCATATTTTTGCGGGCGGATATTCAGCGGGATATTACGGATATATCTGGTCCGAAGTTCTGGATGCAGATACCGTTGATTGGTTCAAGGAAAATGGTGGACTACTCCGAAAAAATGGTGAACGTTTTAGAGATTGCTTGCTCAGTAGAGGTGGCTCAATTGATTCGATGCAGATGTTTAGAGATTTCAGAGGGAGAGATTCACAAATCGAGCCGCTGCTGAAGCGTCGTGGATTGCTGTAACTCTTCGTATTTAGTTTGAAGAGTTGAAATCTCACCATTCACTAAAATCCGCTTATCTCGACCAAGCTCTCCAAAAACAATCGTAAAGTCGCGTGCACGGATGTTGAAAGCTTTAGCTAGCTCTTTTATAACCGCTTGATTAGCTTTTCCATCGACCGCCGGTGCTTGAACTGCAACTACAAGTCGAGGTGGATCGCCTACGGTTCCACCGACTTTATTGTGTGATGCATTTGGGCGGACCCTGATTTCAATTAAGAGCTGGTGCGCCACTTATCCCGCAGAGCCTGAAGGTCCTGATTTACGCTGAAAACGTGGAGCAGGAGCACCTCCTGCTTGTGCACCACCGACCTTTGGTCCTGATGCTGTGCCACCACCTGGAAGTGATGTGTTCTTATTTTTTTTCTTCTCAAGTGCTTCTAAAAACTTTGCCCGCGCATCATCAGCAGGTTTTTTGTCATCAGCCATATCGCAATCCTACTACTTAATCAGCGCGAGGTATTTTTATAAAGAAGATAAAAAGTGCACCCCAGATGAGCGCTGCCGCCGATAAAAGAAAGTAGCCAAGAGAATCAGGCCACCGATATATGGAACAGGCGAATACGCCGAAAAGTCCTGAGAGGCACCAGAGCGTAATTGCGGCAGTCTTACGACTCAAACCTTTGCGGATTAAGCGGTGAGATAAATGGTCCCGCCCGCCTGTGAATGGTGAAATGTTGTTATTGAGTCTAGAGGTCACGGCCACACAGGTATCCAAAATTGGAACCGCGATAAGGAGCACAGGTATTGCGAGTGACAAAAAGTTTGGTTTGATACCAGGGCTTACTCGGACAGTTAACACTGAAACTAAAATACCTAAGAAAAGCGCGCCGGCATCCCCCATATAAATCTTTGCTGGGGATTTATTCCAAATCAAAAACCCCAATGTGGACCCTGCCATCACGATTGATAAAGCACCGACTAAAACTTGACCTCGATCAAATGCGATAAGAAAAATGAAGGTACCAACTACTGCAACTGTCCCAGTAGCTCCACCATCCAAATTATCAAAGAAGTTTATTGAGTTGCATATTCCAACAATCCAAAGAACTGTTACTGCAATATCTACAAAGCGATTACCAAATGCAATTCCTAAAGTATCTGTTGATACTAAGAGAATTGCAATTATTGCTGCAGTGATCGTCTGTGTAATCAAACGTGGCCAAGGTGGTAAACCTTGCAGATCATCAACTAACCCCATCACTGCCATTGCAAGCGCGGGTGCGAGCACATACGTCGCAAGATTGATATTTTCTCTAGTTAATGCTGTTGCAAAAATTGCTCCGTACGTTGTAACTACGACTCCAATAATGATTGCTAAGCCGCCCAAATATGGAACGGGATCAACATGAGTTTTATGCTGCGATGAAGGAGTGTCCATCGCATTAATACGAATTGCAAATTTACGGATAAGTGGTGTTACTAAACCCACAATAATTAATGCCACAAAACCTAAACCTAGATTTTGGAAAAGCGAATAACTCATTGAGTTGTTTTTTCCACATATTCACGTAAGTGTTCTAAGACCTCTGATTCACGATAACGTCTGTGCCCACCCAAGGTTCTGATTGGCGTCAGTTTTCCCGCTTTAGCCCACCGAGTGACAGTTTTTGGGTTGACATGAAATCTCAATGCAACTTCTTTGGGAGTTAAAAGAACTTCTGCATCTGGAATGCGGTTCATTTCAACTCCTAACCTTCTTTATAAGCCTTATAAAGTCCAATAATTTAGTGAATTATCGCTATTTATCGCCGAACATGCAATACGTGGATTACATTAATTTGCGAGTGCATATGACTGGATTCGCTGCCAACGCGACATTAATCTCTGATAACCGATGCCTGCACGTGCACCATCTGCAGCAGCGAGACCTTCCAACGAAAACAAAACGTCCTCGATTGAACTATCGGCTGATAAACCATCCTCGCCATTTTCTCGCAATGATTTGTCTAAATACGTTGCAAGGCCACCGTAGTCAAGCTCGACGCGTGATTGAGGATGAAACATTGAAAGCCACTCTAAGAGATTGCCGAGATCTTGCTCGACGGGACCTTCACCAAAAGCACTAACAACTACTTGGTGTGCAGACTCTGCACGTGATTTGGCTAGAGAAATAGTTGTTTGAACATTTGTGAATAAACCGTATTTATTTTCACCTCGGTGCCGTTCTTGAGGTTGAAAAAGTAAAAACCACCGAGGTGGAATTATCCAAGTCTCATTAAGAATGTGTGGGACTTTGTCTTCAAGTAAATCAACACCTGAAACAATTACATCTTCAATGGCAGGAGTTATAAAAAAAGGAATTACAGAACTTGGTAGTGAGTCTTTGAAATTATCCAATGCCGCCCAACACCGTGTTGCTGTCGACCATGGTGAGACAAATCGTTCACCATCAATTTCTAAAATGTGAACTCCATCAGGTCGGCCTGTTGGTGATTCAGGAATAATCAAACGTCGGATTGCAAGTGATTCTTCGATGACATAACTTTGTTCATCGACATCAATCGACTGCCAGCGCAATCGATCAGCTGGCTCAAATGCCGATAGCGGTTCGTAAACTCGCAGTGATGCAACGTACGGGGTAGGTCTCACGCACGTGGGATGTAGTTGCCCTCAGCAAAGGGATCATCATCATCTTTATTTTTTGATGTATCTACTTCGCCGTGTAGCTCTTTAGCTAAACGATCAAGATCCATATCTTGGGCGTTGTATTTCAAATCCCGTGCCACTTTGGTTTGTTTTGCTTTTGCTCGGCCGCGACCCATATTGCGACCCCCTCACTGTATTCGTCAGAGCCGTAGATTAGCGCGCCTTGTACGAACCAACCAAAGTGGAGCGTGGATTCGAGCCAAATCTGGCTGAAATACTGCCTGCAACCCAAGCTTTCATGCCTCGCGCAGCCAGAGAGGCCAGGGTTAAGTCAGCTGATTCTGGAGCCACAATAGCGACCATCCCAATTCCAGCATTCCACGTGCGCTCCATGTCGGATTGGGGAACTCCCCCTACTTTCGCCATGAACTCCATCTCAATAGGAAGCGACCAGGTTGAGCGATCATAGGTCGCACTTAAATGTTCAGGAATCACTCGCGCAGTGTTCTCTGCAATTCCACCACCAGTGATGTGTGAAAATCCTCGAAGCGACTGGGACATTGATTTTATGAGTGCTAAACAATCAAGAGTATAAATCTCAGTCGGAGTTAAAAAGACTTCACCTGATGTCTTTCCAAACTCACTCACATGCGCACTTAGTGAGAGCTTTTGGGATTTGATGATGTGGCGCACTAATGAAAAACCGTTCGCATGAAAACCGCTTGATGGCATTGCAATTAATACATCCCCCGCTTGCACCAAGTTTTCGCCTAATTGTTTATCAGCATCGACCACGCCTGTTGCTGCACCTGCAATATCAAACTCGTCCTCATCTAATAATCCTGGGTGTTCGGCTGTCTCCCCTCCAATCAAAGCTGTGTTGGCTTTTACGCAACCGCGTGCAATTCCAGCCACAATCTCTGCAATACGTTCTGGTATAACTTTTCCAACCGCAATATAGTCCGTCATAAATAATGGTTCTGCTCCACATACAACTAAATCATCCACAACCATTGCTACTAAATCTTCACCAATTGTGTCGTACTTGCCAATAGCACGCGCTATCTCTGTCTTTGTCCCAACACCATCTGTCGATGTTGCAAGAAGAGGTTTGGTCATTTTTTTAAGTGCACTTGCATCAAATAATCCTGCGAAACCTCCGATGCCACCTAAAGCCTCTGGCCGTGAGGCCTTTGCAATTGAGGCCTTCATTAGGCTTACCGCACGATCTCCTGCATCAATATCTACACCTGCATCTTTGTATGTACTCATCTAAATACCTTGCACTTCGGTAATTTCAAGGCGCATCTTTCCCTCAGACATGTCTGCAGGGATTCTGATGGGATAAACACCCGTAAAACATGCCGAACAGAGCTTATTTTCCTCAATCTGGGTTGATTGAATCAGTCCTTCGAGTGAAACAAATCCCAGTGAATCAGCGCCAATTGAACGACGAATCTCTTCGATTTCAAGCCCACTTGCAATTAGCTCAGCGCGAGTTGCAAAGTCAATTCCATAGAAACATGGCCACTTAACTGGTGGTGAAGAAATACGAACATGAATCTCACGCGCACCAGCCTCACGTAGCATACGAACTATGGCACGCTGAGTGTTTCCTCTTACTATTGAATCATCTACTACAACGATTCTCTTTCCTTCAATAATCTCACGCAGTGGATTCAGTTTTAACCTAATACCCAGTTGGCGAATAGTTTGCGACGGTTGAATGAAAGTTCGCCCCACATATGAATTTTTCACTAAACCAATTCCAAATGGAATTCCGGAACCCTTTGCGTAGCCGATTGCAGCTGGCGTTCCAGATTCAGGAATTGGAATGACTAAATCGGCTTCCACAGGTGCTTCTTTAGCTAATCGAACTCCGATAGCGACACGAGTTGCATGAATACCTTGACCAGCAATTGTTGTATCAGGGCGTGATAGGTAGACATATTCAAAAAGACAACCTTTTGGTTCAGCTGTTGCCCATCGCTTTGAGCGCACACCATTTTCATCAATAGCAATTAACTCTCCGGGTTCAATTTCACGAATAAAAGCAGCGCCGACAATATCTAGACCTGCGCTCTCTGAAGCAACTACCCAACCAGTCTCTAATTTGCCAAGTACCAACGGGCGAACACCATGACGATCACGCGCAGCATAAAGTGTGTGTTCATCCATGAAAACTAAAGAGAAAGCACCTTCTAATTGTGGCAAGACTGCAATTGCACTTGCTTCAACATT
>CANKCT010000042.1 GCA_947480465.1 Actinomycetota bacterium | reverse complement strand
ATATTCGTGCTCAATCCGTTACCGATACCGCCTCCTCTTTATCTGGTGGAAATAAGCAGAAAGTGGTTTTGGCACGCGAACTTTCTCGACCAGTCAAACTTGTCGTCGTATCCCAGCCAACTCGTGGACTAGATGTTGGTTCCATTGAATTTGTCCATGAGCGTTTAGTAGCAGAGCGAAATGATGGAAAAGCAGTCTTGCTTTTTAGTACTGAGTTAGATGAGGTATATGCGTTAGCTGATCGGATTGCAATTATGTTTAAAGGTGAGATTATTGCAATTGTTGAGCCAAGTATTTCTCGCGAAGAGCTAGGTTTATATATGGCCGGTATTTCATCTCAAGCAGAGGTGAGTGCATGAAGCACATTGCAAAAAAAGCCGTTTTGCCCCTGATTGCCTTCGGGTTAGCTCTCTTTGTGGGTGGACTTGTAATCGGATTTACCGATTCGCGCGTTCTTTCAAAAATAGGTGCACCAATTAGTTTTCTGAAAACATTTGCTAGCACTGTTGGGAATGCATATTTAGCCCTCTTTCAAGGTGCAATTTATGATCCAAATTTAGCTGAGGGTCATAGTTTTTTAACTGGCTTTTATCCACTTTCGCAGACCGTGGTAAATGCAGCCCCACTAATGTTATGTGGCTTATCTGTTGCCATTGCTTTTAAAGCCGGACTTTTCAACATTGGTGCGCAAGGGCAGTTCATTTTTGGCGCAATTGGTGCTTCTTATGTGGGCTTCCATTACGAATTACCTATTTTCATACATGTCATTGTTGCTATTACTGCCGCGATTGTACTTTCTGCTTTGTGGGGTGGCTTTGTTGGTCTGTTAAAAGCTAAAACTGGCGCTCATGAAGTAATTGTCACAATAATGCTCAACTATATTGCTGCCAATTTTCTACTATGGATACTTGGAACCTCAAATTTTTTGAGACCAGGTCGATTAGATCCGTTAGCGCCACCGGTCAAAGATACGGCTCGACTACCGCGAATATTCGGTGAGAATTATTCCGTTAACGTAGGTATTTTTATTTCAATTTTTGTGGCACTTTTATTCTGGCTACTACTTAATCGAAGTACATGGGGTTTTAAAACTCGTGCCGTTGGTGCTAACTCATCAGCAGCAAGAACAGCTGGAATTTCTGTGCAGAGAATAACTATTGGAACAATGTTGATTGCAGGCGGACTTTCTGGATTAGCTGGTGCAATACATATTCTCGGTTTCCAATATGAGTTGACTTCTGATGCTGCTGGCAGTTTTGGTTTTGATGCGATCACCGTTGCTCTCCTAGGTCGCGGAGGCCCAGTAGGAGTAGTCCTAGCATCACTGCTATTTGCAGGTTTGCGGGTCGGGGGGACAACAATGCAGGCAAACGTCCAAGTCCCAGTTGAAATTGTGCTAGTTATTCAGGCACTAGTGGTGCTCTTTATAGCAGCCCCAGGATTAATTGCTCGCTACGTAAAGATTAAAAACCTTGAGAGTGGCCAGGAAATGGCGTCGAAGGGTTGGAATGGGTGATGAGAAATAATCACGTTATCTCGGTTTTGGCCAAAAAACGAAGTCGAAATCTAAAGATTATGGGGGCTTTAAGCCTTATTTCATTTATTTTTTTTGCTTACCTTCCGGGTGAATCTCAAGACGTCACATTCAATTTCGTACTCGGCGATGAATGGGTCATCATTCAATCGTGGATAATTGGCTCAAAGATTGGCGCATATAGTTTCAGCGCTTTGTCCGTCTTGTTTCTTGCACTTGCGTTTTTGCAAGCGAGAAAAGGTAAAAAACTAGGTGCGAGTGCTCTGGCATATTGTCTGAGTGTTTTTATCGCATTTATGTGCTGGGCTGCAGCAGGCGCTGCAATATCGGTAACTGGATTACTTCAAGGTGGACTTTTCTTAGCTATTCCGCTCGTCTTTGGATCACTCTCTGGCCTCATCTGTGAGCGCTCCGGGGTGATTAATATTGCAATTGAGGGTCAACTTCTTGCAGGAGCATTTGCGGCGGGAGTTGTCGGGAGTTTAACGCAAAACGTTTGGGCCGGTTTACTGGTCGCACCACTTGCTGGAGCTCTCATCTCTTTATTGCTTGCAACATTTGCTATCAAGTATGCCGTTGATCAAGTAATTTTAGGATTTGTTATAAATGTGTTGGTAATTGGCTTAACTAGTTTTGCATCTCAACGTATTTTAACAACGGACGCAGCAAGGTGGAACTCTTCACCGATATTTAGCACCATTCAGATTCCAATTCTTTCAAAAATCCCTTTAGTGGGTCCGATATTTTTCTCACAAACAATTATCGTTTACATGCTTTATGTCATAGTTGCGATTATTCAAATTACCCTCTTTAAATCTAAATGGGGTCTGCGCATGCGTGCAGTGGGAGAGCTTCCAGTTGCTGCAGAGAGCGTAGGAATTGATGTTAATAAAGTTCGCTTTCGCAATGTTTTGATTGCTGGTCTTGTTGCTGGTCTTGGTGGTGCTTTCTTTACAGTAGGTTCATCGGGTGCCTTTAGCCGGCAAATGACTGCTGGAATGGGTTTTATTGCCTTAGCTGCTTTAATATTTGGTAAGTGGACTCCACTCGGTGCAGTTGCTGCGGCGTTGTTATTTGGTTTTGCAGACCAACTAAGAACAGTTCTATCAATCACCGGAACGCCGATACCAAGTGAGTTTATGGTCATGGTTCCATATATTGTGACAATCATTGCGGTTTCCGGATTTGTCGGAAAAGTTCGAGCTCCTGCCAGTGATGGTATTCCATATAAGCGTGGAGGATCACACTAGTGAACATTGATTGGGAAATGCTGCGTGCCGAAGCCACCAGCGTAATGAAAAAAGCATACGTTCCATATTCAAAGTTCCCAGTAGGTGTTGCCGCTTTAGTAAGTGATGGAAGAGTAGTAACCGGTTGTAATGTTGAGAATGCAAGCTATGGATTAACTCTTTGTGCAGAATGTGGTTTAGTCTCGCAATTAGTCCAAAGCGGTGGGGGACGATTGATTGCTTTTGTTTGTGTAGATATCTCAGGTAATTATTTAATGCCATGTGGTCGTTGTAGACAGCTCTTACAAGAACATGGAGGCTCTGATCTCCAGCTCATGACAGATACCGGAATCAAAACGTTGGGCGACCTACTTCCGTGGGCGTTCGGTCCAGAAGAAATTGAAAAACGTCTTGATTGAAAATTTTGCAGCGGTTGAAATTATTGCCGCAAAGCGTGACTCGCTAGTTTTAACAGATTTACAAATTGATTGGGTTGTTGACGCATACACGCGGGGAGTTGTTGCCGATGAACAAATGTCGGCACTAGCAATGGCAATTTTGCTTAATGGAATGAACTCGCATGAAATCTCGCGTTGGACTAACGCGATGATTAATAGTGGTGAACGTATGAATTGGTCGATGCTTGATAGACCAACTGTAGACAAGCACTCCACTGGCGGCGTTGGCGATAAAATTACCCTTCCACTTGCACCGCTAGTTGCCGCATGCGGAGGTGCAGTTCCGCAGTTATCCGGCCGTGGTTTAGGCCATACAGGTGGAACGCTCGATAAAATGGAGTCAATCAAGGGCTGGCGTGCATCCCTCACCAACGATGAAATGCTCAAAGTATTACAAGAAACTGGCGCAGTTATCTGTGCAGCAGGGGCTGGATTAGCACCTGCTGATAAAAAACTTTATGCACTTCGTGATGTAACGGCAACTGTTGAGGCGATTCCTCTTATTGCATCATCGATTATGAGTAAGAAAATTGCAGAAGGAACATCAGCACTTGTTTTGGATGTTAAAACCGGCAGTGGTGCATTCATGAGCGATCCCAAAAAAGCGGGCGAGCTCGCCAGGGTTATGGTTCAACTTGGTAAAGATGCTGGTGTTACAACTCGTGCACTTGTTACTGCTATGGATGTTCCGCTCGGATTAACAGCAGGTAACGCTTTGGAAGTTGCTGAATCTATCGAAGTTTTAGCTGGTGGAGGTCCTCGCGATGTTGTTGAGCTGACATTGATTCTAGCCAGAGAGATGATTGATGCCGCAGGAATTAAAGGTAAAGATCCTGAAACTGCTTTAAAGGATGGTTCGGCAATGGATCATTGGCGTCGAATGATCATTGCACAAGGCGGTGATCCCGACGCAGCTCTTCCAGTGGCAAAAGAGTCACATACAGTTACTGCTGCATCATCAGGAATTATTGCAAAAATGGATGCAATGAAAGTTGGAGTAAGCGCTTGGCGACTTGGTGCCGGACGGTCAAAACAAGGAGAGACTGTGCAGGCAGGTGCAGGAATAACGATGCATGCAAAACCGGGAGATTTTATTAGCGCAGGCGACCCTCTCTTTACTTTATTCACTGATGAGAGCCCCCGCTTTGAAAGAGCATTGCAAGTCCTAGATGATGCTGTCACAATCACTGCAGGCGGAGTTGCTGAACAGCTCCCATTAGTTATAGAGCGGATTGTTTAATGAGTTTGTTGCTTAAAACCCCTACTTTGGAGCAGATAAACAGGCTTCCAAAAGTACTTTTGCATGATCATCTAGATGGGGGCTTACGCTCGCAGACGATCATTGATATTGCAAAAGAAATTGGTTACACCGCACTTCCAACGGAGAATGCAACAGAACTAGCTCAATGGTTTCGCGAATCATGCGATTCTGGTTCGCTAGTCAGATATCTAGAGACTTTTTCACACACGATTGCTGTCATGCAGCGACGTGAAGACATTGTGCGAGTTGCGCATGAATGTGCACTTGATTTAGCTCGAGATGGAGTTGTCTATGCCGAAGTACGGGGTGCGCCAGAGCTCTTTACTCAAGCTGGCTTATCAATGTCGCAAGTAATTGAAGCCACACTCGAAGGATATAGATCTGGTGAAAAAGCTGCGCTGCATGAGGGATTCAAAATCCGAGTTGAATCTTTACTGTGCGGAATGCGTCAAAACAAACTTAGTCAAGAAGTCGCTGAACTTGCCGTGAAGTTTCGCAATCAAGGTGTAGTTGGTTTTGATATTGCTGGGCCAGAAGATGGCTTTCCGCCAAGTGATCAGTTAAAAACTTTTGAATACTTACGGCAAGAGGATGCACACTTCACAATTCATGCTGGGGAGGCCTATGGGCTTCCATCAATTTGGGAGGCAATACAACTCTGTGGTGCTGAACGTTTAGGACATGGGGTTCGCATTATTGATGATATAGATTTTTCAGGACCTGTTCCAAAGTTAGGAAAATTAGCATCCTATGTCCGAGACCGCCGTATTCCTTTGGAGCTATGTCCTACATCTAATCTTCAAACTGGAGCAGCAAAAAGTTACAAGGAACATCCACTTGGTGTTTTAGCAACCCTTCGGTTTAGAGTTACCCTCAACACGGACAATCGCTTGATGAGTCAAACTTCTATGTCACATGAGATGGCTGAAAGCGTTAAAGCCTTTGACTGGAGTTTTGCTGACTTACAGCGAGTGACTATCAATGCAATGAAAAGTGCATTTATTTCTTACCCTGAGCGTTTGGCAATAATCGAAGAGATTATCAAGCCCAAATACGCCGCAATTTCAGGGGAATAAAGCTCTTATAACCCAATTGGGTGCCAGACTGTTTTATTCTCTAAGTACGCCAGGATTCGTCCTGGATCTGCAGACTTGAAACTGTAAATACGCTTAAGATTTTCGGCACCAGCAATTCGGATATCGCCTTGAGATTTTGGTGCAAGACCAGAAATATCTAAGCCATCGATGTCCATGTGTGATGCCATCCATGGAGCAATCTCTTCCTTCTTGCCCGTCAAGATATTAATAACACCAGCAGGAACATCGCTTGTGGCAATAACTTCGGCAAAACTCATTGCAGATAACGGAGCTTTTGTACTCGCTAAAATGACAACCGTATTTCCACCAACGATAATTGGTGCAATCGCATCAATAAGCCCAAGAAGTGATGGAGTTTCAGGTGCAATTGCTGCAATAACTCCCATGCTCTCTGGGATAGTGAAGTTATAGAAAGGACCAGCGACAGGATTGAGCGCACCTGAAAGAGATGAAAGTTTATCGGTCCAACCTGCATACCAAACCAATCGATCTACTGATTCAGTAACTTCTTTTTCAGCTTTTGCTTTTGTAACTCCAGTGACTAACACAATCTCCTCAACAAATTGTGATCGGCGACCTTCAAGCATCTCAGCAATCCGGTAGAGAATCTGACCCTTGTTATACGCAGATGCCTTATTCCATCCAGATTGTGCCGCTCGAGCTGCAACAACCGCATCTTTCAAATCTTTACGTGAAGCAAGGCAAGGATTAGCAATAAAGACCCCTTTAGAGTTTTTGATTTCATACGTTCGACCAGACTCAGTCCGCGGGAATGCGCCATTGATAAACAATTTATATGTCTTTTTAACATCGATGCGATTACTCATGTCCAATGCCCTTCAAGTATGCACTTAAGCCGTGTCGACCACCTTCGCGACCCCAGCCAGACTCTTTATATCCACCAAATGGTGAAGTCGGATCAAATTTATTGAAAGTATTTGCCCAGATGACACCAGCACGTAATTGTTGGCTAGCCCATAAAGTGCGGGACCCTTTCTCACTCCAAATACCGGCCGAGAGACCAAAAGGCGTGTTGTTGGCCTTATCAATGGCCTCTTGCGGAGTTCTAAAGGTTAGTACCGAGAGAACTGGTCCGAAGATTTCTTCGCGAGCAATGCGATGTGCTTGTGTCACTCCTGTGAAAATTGTGGGAGCAAACCAGAAACCTTTTTCAGGGAGTTCGCATGGTGCACTCCATCGCTGAGCACCTTCGGCGTCACCGGCTGCAGAGAGTTCGCGTATTTTTAATAGTTGCTCTTTGCTGTTAATCGCACCTAAATCAGTGTTTTTATCTAATGGATCACCAACTCGAATCTTTGACATTCTAATTTTCAGTTTAGTTAGTACCTCTTCAGAAATACTTTCTTGCAAGATTAAACGCGACCCGGCACAGCAAACATGGCCTTGGTTAAAGAAAATACCATTGACGATTCCTTCGACAGCTTCATCTATTGCAGCATCTTCGAAGATTATATTTGCAGCTTTACCGCCAAGTTCAAGTGTCACACTCTTGCGTGTTGGAGCAACTGCACGAGCAATAATCTTTCCTACTTCGGTTGATCCAGTGAATGCAATTTTATCAATACCAGGATGGTTAACGATTAATGAACCAGTTGTTCCATCTCCGGTAACGATATTGACAACTCCTGCTGGAAGCTCGGCTTGTTGACACACTTCTGCAAATAAAAGCGCGGTAAGAGAAGTACTTTCTGCGGGTTTTAAAACAACTGTATTTCCAGCAGCAAGT